>JALGUJ010000041.1 GCA_029820945.1 Candidatus Zipacnadia bacterium
GGACGGTGTCCTCTGGTATGTCGGGGCACTTGCGGTGCCAGACGGCAAGCAGCGCGCGCAGGAAGCGCCATGGAGCGGGCGGCCACTCGACCGCGCCCTCGTTGACGTGCCGCCTCCAGGGCGTGGCGTGGAACCTGCCCGCGGTGAAGCGCATCTCTATCGCAACCACGGTTCAGTCCCTCCCTGGGAACCGTCACTCGGTGAACACGACGGTCGTGACAGGCGGATCGGCGAACAGGCCGTCACCGGCAGCCGCGGCGACGAGTCCGGGCAAGTCGGCCTCGAGGTCGGCGAGGTCGGGCAACTCCCAGCCCTCAGGGCGCTTGACCACGACATCGCCGACCATCTCCAGATCGCACGCGGTGCGCAGCCGCAGGCCCTCGCGCAGGAAGCGGCGGATCTTGTAGAGCGCCACCGTGGTCAGCAGGTCCTGCGCGCTCTCTGCCAGGCCGAAGGCGCGTATCTGCGACAGGTCGAGGTTGAAGTATGCGGCGATCGCGTCGGCGGTGTACTCCTCGCGCGAGTAGGGGACGTGGCCGAAGCCCTTCGCCGTGTCGCCTTGGGGGTTGACCTCGTCCTTCTTCACGCCGCCGCTGGTGGCCACGCGCACTCCGCTCGCCTCGATGAAGGCCGAGAGGCTGCGAGGCATCCGAAGGCGGCCGCCGGCGAGCTCCTTCTTCGCCAGGAACGCCCCGTGCAGCAGGCAACTGCAGTCGTAGCGCATCAGGATCTTCGCCAGCAGGTGGAGGTCAACCGGCTTGGTGGCAAGGGCGTCCGTCTCTTCCTGCAGCGTCGAGAAGAAGCTCTTGTCTTTGCTCTCAAGGATGTAGGGGCTGTTGAGTCGGTGGGCCTCCAGGATGGAGCTGGTGAGGAACTCGTCGTCCTGCTCGACGCGCACGTAGGAGATCCCGTCCAGCGGCTCGACGACGTGCTCCGCGGCGTCATCCCAGCAGACGCCCTCCAGGCGGTTGGCCATCGACTGCGCGCTCTCGACGAGGAGCTGCTGGCCCTCACCCGTCTGGTAGACCGCCGCGCCCAGGTCAGGAAAGCCCGTCGGCTGGAAGCGACTGCCCTGCAGCGGCTGCAGTGGCACCTGCATCAGCAGACGGGGTTCATCAGAGAGACCATCCAGGTAGTCCGGCATCGCTATTCCCCTCCCGCGTCTCTATACGGCCTGCGGCTCCTGGCTCGGAAGCAGGACGTGGTCGCACAGGGCCTCGACCGCCTGCTCCGAGATCGGGAACAGCAGGGCCGCTGCAATCCGACGTGACAGCTCCGGCGTCTCGGGCACGCCACCGATCGCGACCGGGAGCCCCGACACGCGCAGCCGGTGCGCCGCGCGCTCGGTCGCCTCCAACATGCGCCCCGCGCGCACCAGGTGCGTGACCTCCGGGTCGTAGCGCAGCTCGACCGGCGTGGCGTCTGGCGAGCGCTGCAGCGCGTGCGGCAGGTGCGCGAGCTTCAGCAGGGCGTAGCTGGCCGGGATGACCGCGCGGCCCTCCTGAGGTGCACGCTCGCCCGGCCATACGGCGTTCAGGCCCCAGAGCAGGGCCTCCAGCCTGCCCTCGTCCGCCTCGCCGTAGATGAAGGCATCGATGTCGTCGAGGCGGGCGGGGCGCATCCCCGACAGCGGCAGGTCATCCGTGCCGAGGCGCTTGGCGTCCATGCACCGCCGCTGCAGCGCGGCCGTCATGTTCGACACCAGGTCACCGTGGCCCCACACCACCGACGCCTCGTCCATGCGCTCGGTGTTGAAGTGAGGGTAACGGCCCCAGTCCCGGAGCGGCACCATGTTCGCACGCAGGGGGCCGACCTCGTCCTCGCCGCCGATCGATGCCAGTGCGAGTGCCAGGCAGAACTCGGGGCTGCGGTCGTCGCACGCTGGCACCCAACCGAAGCTGAGAGACGGCAGCGGCGACAGGCGGGAGTCCACGGTGGTCCGCGGGCTTCGGACCATGGCCTGTTCGGCGGCGCCCAGGGCGATCAGCACCTGCTGCCAGTGCGCGGGCGTGTCGTGGCGGCAGACGCCCATCATGGCGGACCTGATCCGCCGCAGCGCGCGCCCCATGCTCGCCGGGGTGATGTCGCGCCTGGCGACGCGCTCGAACGTCCCCAGCCAGTCATCGACCTCATCCAGCAGGCGCAGGCTGTCTGAGGGGCGGTCGGGCACTCGCCAGCGCTCGAGTGGGACGGCGATATAGGAGCGGCCGTTGCGCTCCAGGTAGCCGAACCGCTCGAAGGCACTGATGCCGCGATCAACGCCGAGCGTGGCAACGGCGCGCGCGAAGTCCACGCCGTCCCGTGCGCTCCTGCGACCAACTGACGCGCGTCCCTCGGCGAAGAGCGAAGCGACCTCACAGTAGCGCGCGGGGCGTTCCCATAGCGGCAGCCACGTTTCGGCGCGCCCCTTCGCCACGTCGCCCGCGGCTGCTGTGTCGTAGCCGGCGTCGGTGGTGCGCACTGCGAACGGGTAGCTGAGCAGACCCGGGCCACTCTCTGACCGCCTCCGGGCCACGCTGCCCGAGAAGACCAGCGCGCCCTCCAGCATCAGGATGTAGTCCCACGGGTTGGTGACCGCGTCGCCGTCGTAGCCCGCCGCGGCGTTCGCGCCTCCCGCTCCGCCGGGGAGGAACTGGCCGACGGGCTTCGTCCCGCCGCTCACGCGCAGGCGATCGTGGGCGGGGACGTCGAGCAAGGCCGCCTCCAGCCAGCGCCGGCTGCGAGGCGCAGCCTCACCGCTGTCCGCCAGGATGACCTCGACGATCCGCTGCATGAAGTTGTTGGTGAACTCGAGCCGACCGTCATTGCCGCCGGTGCCCAGCAGGGGCGGGTAGGCCGGGCCGTCGTTCGTGAGCACGTACGCGGCGTCGAGCCAGGTCACGACCTCATCGGGCAGGGCTCCTCGGCAGACCAAGAGCAGGTGCTCCTTCTCGTCACCCTTCGGCGCCCCGTCGAGATCCAGCTCACCATGCACCGTGCGGCAGGCGTTGATGGTCTCCGCGTAGTGCGTGAGCCTCGGCGCCTCCGTGGCGCCAAGCGCGTCGATACCCGTCTTCCGGTCATTCGCGTAGAAGCCGCTGCCACCGTTCCACGGGGCCACGAGCGGCGTGGGGCGGTACTCCTCGAGGAAGAACTCGAGCAGCGCGTCCACGTCGAGGCGCGAGCGCACGTGGAACAGGTCATCGTGCCACCAGCCACGGGCGTTCGTGTCGGCCTGCTCACTCACCAGCCGCAGCACGCCGAGGCCCTTGAGATAGTGGCCGAGCGGGGTCGGCGTGCAGCCGGGCAGGGCGATCTCGTGCAGTGGCTCAGACATCGGCCTCACGCTCCTTCGCGCTGGCCCGCCAGTCAGCGACGCGGAGCAACGCCTCGAGGAAGGCCAGGCGGAACGGGCCGTACTGATCGCGCAGCGCAAGCGCCCGCTCCAGCCACGACGGCCCAGCTTCCGACAGCCCCAGCTCCATGACGGCGAGCGACAGCACCGTCTCCGGGACCTCGGTGCCATCGGCCAGCGTCACCGCGGGCAGCACGTCGCCCTCCCACACGCCGCGCGCGAACCGGCCACCGTCGTCGGGATGGCGCTCGCCCGGCAGCGACCTGATCGACATGCGCACCTTGCCATGGTGGCTCGCGACCAGGTAGGCAGGCAGGTCGCCGACGTCGTGCTGCACCATCGCCAGCGCCGAGGCCAGCTCATGCCGGAAGTGCGGGCGCTCGGTTCCGTCGCCGCGCCCGAAGTGCTCGGACTTCGCCCACGGGCCGTCATCACGACGGGGATCGTCCTCCGGCAGGCCCGCAACCAGCAACTGCTGGAAGTAGGGATGCGCCTTGCCCAGGTCATGCCACTGTGCCGCCACCCGCAGCAAGTCGGCGGATGCATCGTCGAGCGACAGGCTCTCGATGAGCTCCTCAACCTCGGCCCTCACGTCCGCCAGATGCTCTCTGAGGGATACCATGCGGGGGGCCGCGCTGAAGTGGTCGTCGTCGTAGGCCTCGGTCTCGACTTCGTCGGGCGCCATCGTCTCTACCAGCGGCACAGCATCGCTGCTCTCGGACCACCAGCCAAGCTCGGGATCATATCCGCCCGCGGACGCATCCACCAGCACCACCATGCCCGGGCGCAGTCGGTCCACCGCCACCCATCTGTCATCGAGGCCGTCCCACACCAGGGGCCGCGGGGCTTCACGGTCGCGGATCGTGTCCGTGAAGCCCTCGAAGTATCGCATCCTCACGGAGCACAGCTCGTCGGGCACTGGCGCGGGCCGCGTCTCGTCCTCGAGATCGCGCCACGCCACGCTCACGTCCAGATCATCCACCTCGCGGATGTACGGCGACACGTCAACGTCGTTGCCCGCGAGGTCCGGCGTCGTGTCGAACAGCTCCACCAGGTCGCGCCGCCGAAGCACCTGCGTGGGCCTCGATGGCGTCGGATCGTCCACCTCTCGCACCGACGCGATGCCGACGTCATTTAGCCCCGAGAGCAAGTCCCGCGCGAGGCCGAGGGTGTCCTCGTCATAGGGACCGAAGTCAGTCTCCAGGTCCACCCAGTAGACCCGGCTCGCATCGGCTCCGGCCCACTCACCGCGCCGGTTGCAGCGCCCGAAGCGCTGCACGAGCGACGACCAGGGCGCGACTTCGGTGAACAGAGTGCGCGCAGAGAGATCGACGCCCGCCTCGATCGCCTGCGTGGCGACCACGATGCGCCCGCCGTCGGGCACGTCGGTGGCGAGGCGCTCCTCGATGCGCCGTCGCTCCGCCGGCCTGAACCGCGAGTGGACGAGGAGCAGCTCGGTCTCGGCCGAGTCCTGCCGTTCCTGCAGCGCCACCGTCAGGTCCTGCGCGCGGCGCACCTGGTTCAGCACCACGAGCGTGACACTGCCCGGCTCATGCGCCTGTAGCACCGCCTCGGCCAGCGTCTGCGAGTAGTCACGCTTCGTGCTGCCGGACAGGGACAGGTCGAGGGCTTCCAGGGCTTTCACCGCGGACACACGCCGTGACAGTTCCGGATGTCCCAGGTCCTCAGGCGTCAGCGAGAGCCCATGCGCATCGAGCTCGTCGGCCGCTGGCGCGTCCACAGTGCTTAGGTCCTCAGTGCGCAGCGTCGCCGACATCCACAGCGAACTGGCCGGGCCGCTACCGCCGAGCACTTCCCGGAACGCCTGCAGTTGTGAGGTCGTGGGCAAGCCTGGGCCCATGAGCTGGACCTCATCCAGCACCCACAGGCAGTCGCTGTTCAGCAGCCCGAAGTGCACGGGCCACCGATAGCGGCTCATCGAGTAGCCGCGATTGAGGGCGCGCGACAAGAGCTGGTCCTGGGTGCCCACGAGGATGGCCTCAGCCTCGGGCCAGGTGTCCCAGCCCATCTCGACCTCGCCACCCATGAGCTGGTAGACGCCCACCTTGCCCGGCTGGCCGGGCCGTTCGGCGAGAAGGTCGAGGCTGGAGAGCCACCCGCGAGCGTTGCGGACCGTCTGCTCGACCAGCACGCGCATGGGCAGGCAGTAGACGAGGCGCCGGGGCGTGGTAGCGCGTACGTCGAGGTCGGGATGGTGACGGCGCCGCCAGAGCCAGCCAAGGATAGCGGCCGCCGTCTTCCCGGACCCCGTGGGAGCATCGAGGAGCCAGGGAAGCGCGTCACGTCCTGCGAGCTCGCGTTGGTACGGGAACGGTTCGAGGTCGCCAGTGGCGTGCCCGAAGAAGGTATCGAAGTCCATGGGCTCCCCCTTCTGCAGACGACTCGGTCCCCGCGTTGCAGACCCCGCTAGGCCCAGCAGTCACCAATTCGCTGATGAGGCAGGGATCACCTCTTGGCGATGTTGTCCGGGTCGTGTCGAACCACTGGAGGGCGGCCACACAAGACCGCGATCTCTCATAGCCACGGAGGGCGGCGAGGAGTAGTCAGCGCCCCGACAGGCGCCTGCTGGCATTGGCCGCAGGTCGGGGACCCTCACCAGGGGGCGCGGCCCGGCAGCGGCGTTCCTCGCGCAGCGGAGAGCCCATCGCTGGACTCGACCCGACGGCAGAGAGCCAGCACTCGCGGCAGTCACTCGCCGCTCTCGTGTGCCGTGCACCAGATGGCCATGGCCGAGAGTTGGGTACTGCGCCGCCCATGTCTCGTTGTCACGTCTTCTCCTCCAGATGGCGCGCAAGGGCTTCCCGCACCTCAGGCGGCAACGCGGCCAGCACCTGCGCGGCAAGATCATCGGCCTGGGAGGGCTCCTCCGGCTCGGCCTCGACATCGGGCACGGCGTCAACAGCCTGTGCCACGTCCTCTACCAGCACCTCGGTGTAGATCTGCGTTGTGCTGACGTTGGCGTGCCCCAGAAACTCCTGGACGGGCCGAACGTCGCCGACCGCTCGCAGCATGCGGGTGGCGGCGGTGTGCCGGAGCACGTGGGGGCTGACACGTTTCTCGATGCCGGCTCTCGCTGCGAGCCGTGAAACTAGCGCCCGCACGTAGGACGGGTTCAGCGGCCTACCCGGCGTCAACTCAGTGACCGTCAGTACCTCCGAGAAGCCCTTGCGAGTCGCCACAGGGTGTACGTTGCGGCCGCGGGAGATGGTGCAGAACACGTACCCGTTGCCGATGCCGAGTTCGCCCCGACGCGCCAACCACGTCTCCACGGTTTCGGTGGTGTGGTCCGGCAGCGGGACGGTACGGTCTACGCCTCCCTTGCCGTCGCGGACGTCCACCACGAGTCGTCCGTCCTCACGGCGCAGGTCCTTCGTCCGCAGACCCACTACCTCGGAGATGCGCAGGCCGCCGTACGCCATTGCCTTGAGCATCGCCTTGTTGCGGAGGCCGACCGGCGTCTGAACGTTGGGTTGCCGCAAGAGCGCGTAGAGCTCATCATCGGTGAGAACGCGCGGAAGACGCCTGCTGGCCATCCCTGCACCTCTCTGATAGCGTTTCTTCTGGTTATCACCACCAATCCAGCGGTGTCAACCATAGACATGAAAAACGCTATCAAGAATGCGGATTCCGGCGGCCAGTCTGCGGGGCGGGAAAGCGGCCCAGACAGGTGCACAAGAGGCCTTACCGGTCCGCAGTCCTCCACGCGTGGGTGCCCTATGTCTGGATGACGGCCGCACGCCTCCGGAGGACATTCGGGAGGCTGGGCGGAACCGCACTGCTGGAGCGCGCAGGGCAAGGGCCACGGCCTTAGGCCGGAGTGATGGCAGCGTCCGGTGAAGCGACCGAAGTCGCAGGGGAACGCGGCGAATGTCACGGGAATCGCTGGCCCAGATGGTCGGCGCACTGGCGAAGGAGATAAGGGCGGTTCGGGACAGGCGTGGCCGAACCGAACTGACCGTGCTCGACGGCAGGTTCTGCGGTCGATCCGGCGAGCTGTACCTCTACGCATTCCGGCTTGACGAGGAGCGGGTTCTCCGCGAGGACTCTCCGGTCCAGGTGCGTGTCGGCGACGAGCAGCTCGACGGCATGCTGGTGTCGTGGCAGGACAACGAGCTGGTCATCGGTGTCAGCGTCGATCTGGGCGAGCGCGTCGACCATGCCCGGCTGGTGACCGATGACGCCTTCCTCCTCGAGAGGCTCCACGAAGTGCTCACCGACATTCTCCGCGGCAGGGCCAGCGACTTCAGCGAGCTAAAGGCTTCACAGGCGATCGGGGACGCGCCGGCACGGTCGAGTGATGCCGCCCCGACTGCATCTGTGCTCTCAGGTGAGCACCCCCTCAACGACGCCCAACAGCGGGCAGTCGGGCGGGCCTTGGGCAGCGAGGTGACTTACATCTGGGGGCCTCCCGGGACCGGGAAGACTACGGTGCTGGCACGGATCGTGGAAGCACTCTACCTCGCGGGACACCGCGTGCTCGTCGTGTCTAACATGAACGTGGCCGTAGACACGCTGCTTGAGAAGATCGCGGATCGTCTCGCGGCTCAGGGAGATGCGGGATTGCTCGCCGGGCGCGTGTTGCGGCTCGGTGCGCTCGTGAAGGATGAGCTCCGCGACCGGCATGGCGAGCACGTGGACCTGGAGAGGGTGGTCGAGAGGCTCAGTGCCGGGCTCGCCGCTGAGCGTGATCGGCTTCAAGCCCGACTCCAGGAACTGCAGCAGGAGGAGGAACGCCTGAGCGCCGCACTCAGCATCCATGAGCGGCACCTAAAGCTACAGGAGCACGCTCACGCGGCCAGCCGGCGCCTCGCAGCTGTCCGGGAGCGCGAGCAGATGCTCACAACAGCGGCGGGCGACGCGACTGCGCGCATCGATGATCTGCTCTCGGCTGTCGAGCGGGCTGAGCGCATGAACGCCGTCGTGCGGTTCCTCCATGGCCTGAAGCCAGAGCGGATGCGGGCAGAGCTTTCTCTTCTGCAGTCGCAGCGCAGCCAAGCGATCGTGGCCCTGGACCAACTCCGGGGCGAGATCCCACCGCTGCAGGCCGAGGTGACGCAGCGGCGCGACTCACTGCATGAACTGGCCGACCAAGTGCGAGACCTTCCGCCCCATCAGCAGTGCGTGGCCGAGCTTCAGGAGTCCCGCGGGAGCATCGCTCGTGCACAGCAGCGCCTCAAGCAGATCGAGGAGCAGTTGGCACAGGTCCAGGAGCGGCTGGTTCGGGAATGTGCGGTGCTCGCCACGACCGTCTATCAGGTCTACCTGCGGGCCGAGATCAAGGGACTCTTCGATGTCGTGGTCATCGATGAGGCGTCGATGCTGACGCCGCCTCTCGTGTACTATGCGGCCGGGCGTGCCCGGAGCCGCGTGATCGTGGCCGGCGATTTCCGCCAGCTCCCTCCCATCGTGGTAACCAGGGACGAGGAGGCGCTGGCGTGGCTGAAGACGGACGTCTTCGCCCTGGCGGGGATCAAGGACGCTGTCCAGAGCGGACGTCGGCCGGCTTCGCTCGTCAGCCTCAGCGTGCAATACCGAATGCGCCAGGCCCTGTGCGGACTCGTCAGTTCGTTCTTCTATGAACCCGATAACCACCTCGAGGCCCACGCCAGCGTCAAAGAGGAAAGCGCGCACGCCCTGTTGGGCGAAGGTGCCCTCTGCTACGTAGACACCTCGCGCTGGCAGCCATGGGCGGCGTATGAGGCCAGCGCCGGCGGCTGCTACAACATCATCCATGCCCTGGTCGCCTCAGAGATCATGGCCGTCCTGGGAGAATCAGGCGCTGCAGCCTCCGGCCAGCTTGACCTCGCCCTCATGACCCAGTTCAGGGCGCAGCGGCAGCTGATGAACGCGCTTCTGCAGGATCAGAGGCGGGAAGCACCCTGCCGCCTGGCCAGTACCGTGCACGCATTCCAGGGCAATGAGAAGGGGGCGGTGGTCCTTGAGTTGACCCAGTCGCAGGGCCTCGGCAGACCATGGGGCTGGATCACAGCCAAGAGCCGCGACGACGAGGGGGCCAGGCTCCTGAATGTGGCACTCAGCCGCGCGAGGCATAATGTCATCCTCGTCGCGAACTTCCAGTACCTCAGCGCCAAGCTGCCGAGGACGGCCATCGCCCGGCAGGTGCTGGATTACTTTGTCGAGCATGGCACCGAGTTGCCAGGAGAGTGGTTCTACCCCAAGTCTGTCCCCACAGACATCGCCCGGCTGCGCCCAGACGCCGGTAGCGGCTTCCCCCTGGATGATGCGGTCGTAACGGCATTCGACGAGAAGACATTCTACCCGGCGTTCATCAGGGATCTGGGCGGCGCTGAGCAGTTCATCGTGATCTTCTCGCCCTACCTGACCGAGGTCCGCACGGCGACCTTGGTTGACCTGCTGCGTGAGAGAGTCGGTTGCGGCATTCTAGTGCGCGTGGTCACGGAGCTGGGGGAAGGCCTGTGGGCGGCTGAGACGCGCGAGGGAATCGATGCACTCCGCGGCTGCGGCCTGACAGTGGACACCAGGCGCAAGATGCACGAGAAGATCGCGATCATCGATGGTGCGGTGCTCTGGCATGGCTCGCTGAACATCCTGTCGCACAGTGGCAAGACGACGGAGAGCATGCTGCGCATTCCGGGCGAGGAGGCCTGCATGGCCCTCGCCATGTCCGTCTCCACACCACGCGTCCAAGCGCAGTTGCGCGTCGGCGACTGGAGCGGCTTCACCCAGGCGGAGAACCCGCCATGCCCGAAGTGCGGCTCGACTACCACTCTGGTCAGAGGGAGACGGGGTGTGTTCTTCTCGTGCAACGGATGCAGGGAGACGGTCGACGTCCGGGCGGCCAGCCGGCTTCTTCGTGAGGACGATGAAGAGGAAACGCCTGAGGAATGCCCCAAGTGCGGCAGGCCTCTGATCAGAAAGACCGGCAGGTACGGACCGTTCCTCGGCTGCACCGGCTACCCCGAGTGCAGGTTCAACCGGAGCTTGTAAGCCGCCTGCGGCTTCCTGCCGCCCGTACCTCAGCGGTCGCTCCGGCAGGCCTTCGGCGGCACCCGGAGTTCGGTCACTGGTCGGCCGAGGCGGTCCTCCAGGCATCGGGCATTCCGCCATCTTCACGGCGGCAGCTCTGTAGCGTCGAGCAGTAGCTCACCCCGCAGGAGCTTGACGTACGCGAGCACGGCCTCTGCCGGTATGCGCGCGAGGTCCACCTCGAGCGTCCCTGCGTCTGCGGCGACCTGCACGAGGGCGACGCCGTCCGCATCGCACACCGCGACCTGCAGCCCGTCCTCGAGTCGGTTCACGCTGATCTGCAGCGCATCCCCAGCCCGCGCCAGCATCAGCCGCCGTGTCAGCCGCGCCAGGCATGCGACTTCATCCGGGGGCAGGTGCGCACTGACTTCGCCCCTCTCGCCGTCGCGTGCGACCGGCGCTTCGCGGCCGTCGAGCAGGTTGAGGACGTGCTCTCCGGGCTGCAGATCCACGAGCAGTACCGGACCGTCGACCGTGTGGCCAGTGGCGTTGTAGACTGACCAGATCGTCTTGTCCGGGCCAGTGAAGCGGTTGGCGTAGACCTGGCGAGCCTGCGTCGGCACAAGCGGCGTGCACTCGCGGCCGGCGAAGGCGTCGGCGTTCTCGCGCAGCATGCGCCGCATCGGCTCGGGGTAGTAGCGGGCGAACGACCCCACGGCGTTCCACAGCTTCTTCGCACACCGCGGATCGCGTCCCTGGTGGTCAAGCTCGAAGGGCCGGCACTCCGGGAAGTAGAAGCGCTGCAAGTTCACCTCGAGCGGGCGCAGGGGCGACGCCTGCATCGACAGGTCGTAGGTGATGCAGCCGTCGAGGAACTGCAGCATGTAGTCGTACCCCGGCATCTCGGTGGTCAGCACGGACTGCGTATCGACCCGGTCCATGCCCTCGCGCACGCTGCGACAGCTCTCCGCCAGCGCCCGCATCCACTCCTTGCAGCCCGGCTCGGCGAAGGTGTGCTCGTGCATGTCACTGAAGCACACGTACCCCCGGTGGCCGTACTCATCCAGACGGATGCCATCGGCCCCTGTCTCGCGCAGCACTCGCGCCATCGTCTCGGCCACGTACTGGCGGTACTCGGCGACATCGATGCACATGCGCCACGAGTGGTAGTCCTTGCGGGGCTCGCCGTCAGGGCCCACGACACTCCACTCTCGCCCGTGCGCCTGCCCCAGCCTCGTGGTGTCGCAGCCCAGCAGCGGGTCGGTGTAGAGCGTGAGGAGGGCTCCGGCGTCCTGGTAGCCACGGATGGCCTCGCGGAGCGCCGGCAGCCCGCCCCAGCGCCGGTTGTAGCCATCGTAGTCTCCGCGGTTGAGCGGGTACATCAGCGCGCCGGTCACGGGGTCCTCTATGAGGTAGCGCCGCATGCGCTGGTACTCGGCCTCACCGAGTACCTCGGGAAGCCTGTCCATCGGCGTGCGCCACGGCCCCACCTCCGACCACTCCCACCAGCACCACAGCTCGAGAGCGTCCGCCCTGGGGTTGACGAGGTCGGTTCGATATGCCCCGTCGCGGAACAGGACGCTGTCGTTGAGCCTCGTGCCCACACTTATCCAGTTGACCACCGGCGTCATGCGCGAGGGGTACGGGCGAAAGCGCCAGGCGTGGTGAGCCCACTCCGCGTACCGGTGCATCGGCTCGTGCCAGTCCCCCGCGTGGGCGCTGATCACGGCATCCGGCGGCGAGAAGGACTCCCCGGGCTGCCGGGTGCGCAGCATGTACTCGCAGGCCAGGCTCGTCCCCGGAACCGGCTCGAGCGAGTCGATCGGGTAGTGCTCCTCCCGGGTGACGATGTCTCGCCGCACCACGTCGGCGTCGATCTCGGCGGTGTCCGGAAGATGCTTCCGCAGCGCGAGCACCTTGTGCCGGCCATCGGCGTCGTCGATGCGCAGCGACAGGCCGGCCCCACGATCTGGGCTGAACACGTCCATGACCTGATAGTAGGCGGCGTGGTCGCCGTAGCCGGCGCGGATGTGCGCCGGTCGGTCTGCGATAATGCCGCCGCCCCACGGGTAGAAGTAGTAGTCGCCGTCCGACGCGTGCGACACGCGCAGGCCCGCCAAGTGTGGGAATGCCACCTTCAGGCCCACGGCCTCGGCGCTGTCGTTCACCACGCTCAGCGACAGGCGCACGCCTTCCTCGTCGATCGTGGCACTGAAGGTCGCCCGCAGGCGCGGACGATCAAGCACCAACTCCGCCTCGAAGCCATCGGCGCGCGGCCGCACGCTCCCGAGGCGGAAGTCCCGGCTGCTGGCGTAGCGCTTCCCATCGGCCTCGACCACGAACAGCGCCGGCTCGTCGCCGAGCATGTCGGCGGCGGCGTGCTCGTTGAACAGCGACACGAGCTGCAGCCGCTCGCCTGGCCGGAAGCGACAGCGCAGGTGCGCGTTCTCGAGCACGACCATCCTCGAGTCGATCCGGCAGGCAGGTGGCCGGTCTGCCGCCTGGCCTGCAGGTGGCGCGATGGCCGGGCACATGTCGATCGCCTGCGGCACCGGGCGGAAGTCGCGCGTCGCCGCCACGCGCACGCTGCGTAGCACCAGCCCCTCCTCACGCGGCGTGATGGAGATGCCACGAGGGTGCGATGCGCCCAGCGTGCCCTCAAGCGTCGCAGTGTGGAGCCCCGGCACGAGCGTAGCGTCGCGCGGCTGCTCGCCCTCGGCCAGCCATGCCAGCTCGAAGGGCACTGTGGCCTCGACGGTCAACGTCAGCGGCTCCAGGCGGTCGATGGCTCGGTGCTCCCACTCCACCCGGGCCTCTGTGCCCTCCGGCACCGGCAGGCCGTCCAGCGTGGCGCCCACATCGCGCGCACCGGCGTACAGCGCCAGTCCGTCCGGGTCGTCGAGCGGCTGCTCCGCACCGGGACGCCATGTGAACCCGGTCGAGAGGTCGGTGGTGACGAGGTGCAGCCGGATCATGTACTCCCCGCTGCCGCCCGGCATGGTCAGACGGTCGCTGGTCCAGGTCGCGCCGTCGAAAGTCACCATGCTATTGCCGCGGCTCGGACCCGCGGCGATCCCGATGTAGAGGTAGTCATCATTCTCGTTATCGGAGGCCTTGCGCAGGATGATCTCATTGGCGCCGCGCACGAACTCGGCCTTCGGGAAGGCCATCTCGTACCAGGCCATCGTCGGGGTAGCGCTGTGCACGTAGAGGGGAATGCCGCAGTCGGTGGCGAAGCGGTGGACCTGCCCGTTGATGACCACCTCGAAGGCCTCGTCGAGGCCATCGGCGGGCGGGTTGTCGTGGAACGAGTAGTCCAGTACCCCCGTGTAGAGCGACAGCCGCACCGCACGCGTCGCCTGCCAGACGTCCTCGGGCAGGTCTGAGAGGTCGAGGACCTTCTTCGCCTGGTAGCGCGCGGAGTTCTGGTGGGTGCGGCCGGTGGTCACGCCGCCCCAGTCGCCGGTGTCGTCGTACACCATGTAGACGCCGTCAGACACCTGCCGCACCAGCGACGGCGCAGACCAGGCCGCCGTCTGTGCGCACAGCAGCGCGACCGTCGCGATGGGCGACATCCGCAGCATAGTCATCCTCCTGGGTCGCACTGGTTGCCCGGAATGCGGGTTCAGTCAGCGCCCGTGAGCCGCTCTAACCCAACAGCGCCTTGAGGGCACGGGCGGCTTCTGGCGAAGGGCCCTCGAACAGCTGGCGCAGCTCGGAGTTGATCTGCGCTTCGTCGCCTTTGTCCAGCCACTCGCGGTACTGGCCGGTCAGCCACAGGTAGCGGTCGAGTTCCCGGTAGGTGGCGTCGATACCCGACAGCTCGCGCAGGCGGTCGATGTTGGCCTTGAAGGCGCGGTAGGGGTTCGTGCCGTCGCGGACCAGCTCCTCGGTGCCGAGGTGCAAGGCGACCATGCGCTCGCAGTACGAGTCGAAGATCGGGAAGCGGTTGGGGTCGATGAAGAAGTGGCCGAACTTCGAGGCGAAGCTGCGGCGCGTTCCCCCGCCGCCATCGGGCAGGCGGCCGATGACCTGCACGGCCTCGACCGGGTCGTCGGGCAGTTCGCCGGCCACCTCGGTGATGTGCTTGGCCATCCGCCATACTGCGTAGACCCGCGTCGAGTAGAGGTCGTTGATCGCGGCGGCCTTGAGCAGGCAGCTCGGCAGGTCGAAGCCCGGGTGCTGCTCGCGCAGCCGGTCGAATGCCTCTTCGGTGGCGGCCCAGCCGACGAGTAATCCGCGCAGGCGGTTCGCGGCATCGATCTGCGCCTGGGTGATCGGCCTCGCGGCCGCCGGGGCGGGCGCGTCCTCGACCCCGGGAGGCACGTCATCGCACACGACGACCAAGTCACCCGCCGGCGTGCGCGCGATGCGCCAAGCGCCGTGCACCTCCGGGTCATAGACGACCCGGCGGCCGCGGTCGACTCGGTAGAGCAGGTCATAGCGCTCGTCCTCGGCAACGCGAGGTGCTTGGTTCTGCGTGTACTGCACTCGCGACTGCTGGTTGACGGTGCAGGTGATGATGTCCGCGTCGATGCTCCCACGGTTCGTCTCTGGCCAGCGCTGCACGACCCAGTCGCGGATCGCCGCGTTGCTGAAGGGCTCGTCAAGAGCGGAGGTGGCCTGCCGGATCATCTGGCGGATCGGGGGCGCAACGCCCACGGGTGATCACACTCCTCAGGCGCGTGTGTGCCTCTGGTTGGTGCGACAGCGGCTCTGCGGGCCGCTTGGTCAGTGTCGCCACAGCCGTCTCGCGTCGGCAAGCAGTTCCGCGGCCCGGCCATCATCGCTCGCGCCGGTGCGGCCCAGATGAGCCGAGCGCCAGCGCTCGGGCAACGCATCCCGGCCGTGCAGAGCCCCGACAGCCGCCCCCACGATCGCGCCGACGGTGTCGCTGTCCTTCGTGTCATTGACCGCGCGCACGATGGCCTCCTCCGGATCGTGCGCGTGGCGCATCAGGATGTAGAGCACGCTCGGCACGGTCTCAAGCAGGAACGCGCCCGAGTACCAGGCGTTGCAGGCATCGACTGTCGGCCTGCCCGCCTCGAACGCCGCAGGCACGTGCTCGGCCACGAAGCGCCAGATGGGGCCCGAGAAGCCCTCGAACTCCCCTCCGCGCGGCGTGTATCCCCCGACCTCCAGATCACGGGCCACCTCCACGTAGGCTTCCACCCACCACACGGGGTCTGGCGGTTCGGCCATCTGCAGGAGCTGCCAGAGCATGTTGACAAAGGCGAGGCATGCGGCCGTGGAGCCGCTGTCGTTGTGGGTGACCACTGCAAGCAGTGCGGTGTCGCCCCAGAGGTCGGTGGTCCCGGTCCGCAGATGCGGCATGACCACAGGCGCGATGCGCATCAGCGCGCCGTTCCCGGCTGACGGGGCGCCACAGTCATACCAGGCCTTGCCGGACGCGGCGCTCGCCAGGAACGCGCTCACCGCCTTGCCGATGCCGAAGATCTGCTGTTGCGTGAAGCGCCGGGCCACGTTCTCGGGCACGAGGCCCTGGTCGGCGATCATCTGCTCGAGGGTCCAGAAGGCGAGCTGCGTGTCGTCTGAGGGCACGCCCACTGGTCGGTCATCGGCGTAGCGATTGGGCAGGTAGTCGCGGATCTCGCCGTGGGCTGCTGCGCGCGCTGCAGGAAGCTGGCCTTCGGTGGTGTTGCCGAGCGAGTCCCCGATCGCCAGCCCGAGCATCATGCCCTCGACACGGCCGAAGTCGAAGTCCTCGGGCATGGCGCCCGGGACACTGTCGAAGATCGCCCCACGCCTCAGGTCGATGTGCCCCTGCCCGAACAGCCAGTCGAGCGTCTCGCGGTTGGTGGCCATCGCGGGTGGCTCCTCTCGTGCTGATACGCGGTTCCTGTCAGCCCAGCAGGTCATCTCGCTCGAGGTAGACCGCCAGCTCTTCCAGCACGCGGTTGATGGCGGCGGTGTCGCCAAGCTCCTGCGCGGTCATCTCGACGACCTTGTAGCCGGCGTTGCGCAGCTTGACGCGCGTGATGTGGTCGGCGCGCTGTACCTCCGGCGGCCCGTGCCAGGTCATGCCGTCGATGTAGATGAGCACGCGCTCATTCGGCCAAGCGAAGTCCGCGGCGGTCAGCGAACCGTCCGGGAGCTGGATCACGTATTGCCTTTCCTCGGGCAGCGGGAAGTTGCGGTCATCGAGCAGGTCGAGGAAGTCCTGCTCAGCGGGGCTGTCCTCTTCCGCGCCGCCAGACGGCTGCTTCGCGGGGTTCGGCGAGACCGAGTGCCCGAACGCCATGGGCTCGTCGTGGAGCTTGAGCAGGTCGGCCGCCCGGTGTCGGTCGAGAACGCCATGGTGGCGCTGGTTCCAGAAGGTCAGCAGACAGGCGTAGCAGGCCTCCTCGCAGTCGCACGACGCCATGATCTCCATCGCCTTGGCGCACACCCCCTGCCAGCGCTCCCGCACCTGCTGGAGGAAGCCCGACCCGCCGGGCATCGGGTCGTAGATGAGCACCCATGTCTGCCCGTCGTCGCGCTCCTCGACGAAGCCCTCGAGGTCGGACGCGCCCATGTCCAGGAACTCGCGCGCGCCTGCCAGGGCCGCCTCCATGAGGTTGACCGCGTCGGCGCGCTCGGGCAGCGGCCCCAGCTCGAGCAGGTCCGAGCGGAAGTCCACGTGCAGTGCCGCCCAGGTGACCGAGCCCTTGCGACACGTCCCGGCGTGCCGCTCCTTGAACTTGGCGATCTCCGCGCCCGCACGCGGGCTGCGCACCGCCCCGCACACGCTGCACAGCGGAAAACCGATGCCCAGCCCCTCGCGTTCACGGCTGGCCGGCCCGAGGTTCACCAGCCGCAGGTCGGCGTTGCGGTACAGGCGCCACTCGATGTCGCCAAGCTCGCCCGCCTCACCGCCGTGGTGGGTGCCGAGGAAGGTGCCGATGATGTCGTGCGCACCGTAGACGCGCCGCTCGCGCGAGTCGTCGATGTGCTGCCGCTGGCGCAGCTCGACGCCGCCCATGCGGTAGGAGACGAACTCGTCGCCGCGGCGGCCGACGTGGTGATCGGTAGACAGGTCGATCACGCGGTCATGCTCGGCGTCGTAGAGCATCTCACGCTGGTCCACGTCCGGGGTGGCGGCGCCGGAAGACGCGCCGAGCGAGAAGAACTCGACGCGCCTGACCGCGAACTCGTCGCCTGCCGCGTAGATCCAGTTCGCGGGGGTGAACTCGCGCAGTGCGATGGGCTCCGGGCGCTGCAGTTCGATGTACGGCTGCAGGCAGCGGGCAACGCACGAGTCGCGCGTTAGGGCGTAGCCGGGGAAGTAGCCGTCGTTGCTCAGCCACGTCAGCGTGTAGCGATCGCGGTCGTTGCGGGCGAGGACGTCGAGCGCGTGTTCATAGCGGCGCCGGTCGCGGGCCTGTTCGGGGGTGAGCTGCTTGCCGTCGAGCTGCATGTGCGCGAAGGCATTCACCCGATCGCGGTAGCTGTTCACCTGTCGGAAGAGCACACCGACGTGGCGCTCCAGGCTGCGCGGCATGTTCTCGACCATGTGGGCGAGCCCTTCGGACGCCACCGCCGCGTGGTCCTGCGCGGGCCAGGTCGCGGTGAAGGCTTCCGTGAGCTGGTGGCGCATGTCGGTGGCGTGGGTGTCCACCAGCGCGTTCAATGCCGGGAAGGTGGGGGCGCTGTCCCGGTACTGGCCCCTCGCCCCGCCGCCCGGACCCGCCTTCATGAAGTAGGGCCAGATGTAGCGGGGGAAGGCGGCGGTCAGCGCGTCGCGTCGCTCGCCCTCGGGGAGCTGGCGCAGCAGTGTCAGGATCGCCGAGTGCACGTGCTGGCGGATCAGCGGCTCGTTGGCCATGCTGAACGCGGGCACGCGGATGCGACCGTCGATGATCTCCTCGGGCCGCGTGAAGTAGTAGCGGTCGTGCGGCGAGGTGCTGCAGTAGTCGATCACCACCGCGATGCGATGCCGGCGGCCCGCTCGGCCGGCTCGTTGCGCGTAGTTCGCCGGCGTCGGCGGCACGTTGCGCATGAGCGCCATCTCGAGCTGGCCGATGTCCACGCCCAGCTCCAGCGTCGGCGTGCACACGATGCAGTTCACGTCGCCGTCGCGCTCCTTGAACTCCTGCTCGATCACCTCGCGCTCGTCCTGATCGACCTGCCCGGAGTGCTCGACCGGGCGCAGCGGCACGAAGTCCTCGCGCGTGTAGCGCACCACCGCGTAGTGCTCGGCATCAACCTCGGCGGCCTGCAGCGTGCCATCGCAGCGGTACTCCGGGCAGGCCCGCGTGGGCATCGCCACGCCCTGGGCGCTTCGGCAGACCGCGCACACATGGCGCTCACGGGCCGCGCTCACCTTCGTGCGCCGCGCGTTGACCTGGTAGGCCTCTGCGCCGATGCTGAGCGCCTGTGGCTTGCCGTATAGCTTCCGGGTGACCTCGACCGGCACCAGGTACTGCCGCTCAGCGTCACGCAGCCAGTCCCACAGCGCTTCGAGGAAGTCGTTGACGTGCTCGCCGCCCGCGGGCACGCCTTTGGCGACGATGTGCTGGGCCGCGGTCTGACCCTTGGTGGCCAGCAGCTTCTTCGCGTCAACGCCCTGCGCGCTCGTGGCCAGCGTCAGCACCGTCGGCCGCCACCAGTCGCCCACGCTAATCAGGCCACGGTACACCTCCTCATCGCGAACGCTCCACGAGTGCTGCAGCAGCCGGTCCGACAGCGCGCCCCGGCGGCGGTAGTAGTCGAGCAACGTGCGCACGACGGCCACGACCTCGTCCGGCTCAATGCCGAACGCCTCCGCCCAGCGTCCGAAGAACTCGCGATCCGCCTCGGCGCTCAGACCCTCGTAGTCCACGCGCGCCAGGCCCAGCGTCTCCAGGTTGCCGAAGCGCTCGCGCCGCGAGCCGAACTCCTGGTCCACGAACCAGCGCACGCGCGTGTCGGCCTGCTCACGGTCCCGGTCGGAGACGCCCACCTCCAACACCCGGTTGGCCTCCAGGCCGTCCAGGAGCGCCAGCGTCAGCTCATCGGGCGTGCGTGGCGTCGGGTCCTCGTGCAGCAGCACGTGCAGCAGGTGGCGCATCTGGTGGCGCTCCGAGCGCCGCTTCATCCAGCCCGCCTGGAAGGCCGCTTCCTGCCGGTTGTCGCTGAAGATCAGCAGCTTGCGCAGTGTCGGCTCGGCCATCGCGCTGAGCATCGACTCGGCGAGCGTGTGCACGTCGGCGACCTCGGCGCTGCGCGTGTCTGTGATGGTGTCGCGCGAGGAGCAGGCGGCGCAGGTGACCACCCGCCCGCGCCCCTCGCCCTCGGCATCCAGCTTCTTCGGGTCCTCGAAGACCAGCATCGCCACCATGCCGCCGGTGCGCTCGCACTTCTCGTTCTGGCACGTCCCGGCCGCCTCGCGGTGCAGCGCTCCGCACCAGCGGCACATCTGCCAGACCTCGGCCTCGCCCGTGCCCTCCTCGCGCGTGTGCAGGCGGTCGGTCAGGTAGCACTCGACCTCGCCCGCGCCCGGCTCCTCCCACGGATCGGCCACGCGGATCGGCCGCACCGAGTTGCCCGCGTCGGAGGCCCACGCCTCCTGCGCCAACACCCGCAGGTAGTGCTGTCCGCACGCCCGGCAGATCAGCAGCGGCAGGCGCACCACTTGCGCGTTCTCGCCCTCGCGCGCCTGCTGCTGGAAGTGCACCACCGGCCGGATGGGACTGTCAACGGTCGCGTCGGGGCTCTCAGGCTCGAAGCTCACCCACAGGCCCGGATAGCCCTCCACGAAGTAGTGCAGCTTGGGGCGCAGCAGCGGCTCATCGTCCTGGCGGCAGATCGCGCCCAGCGTCAGGTACGCCATCGCCTCGCAGGTCAGGTCGTCCTCGCCCGCGGCGCCACGGTCGCCGACCTGGCGCAGGCGCGCGTGCAGGTCCTCGAGCGTCAGCGGGCGCGTGAGGTTGCGCGTCAGGTTGATCACGATCTCGTTCGGGGCCAGCAGCGCCAGCAGACGCGCGTTCGCGTCATCGCCCGCAGGGGCGGGGCGGCCGCATAGCTCCTCGGCCACTGTAACGAGGGCTGCAGGTATGTCGTCCACGTCGTCCTGCACGTGCACCTCGCGCGCGGCGGCCAGCACCCGGTCGAGCACCGCCGCCGCATCGCCCGGGCGAGGTGGCGCGTAGCGGTTGCCGGGTGGCTCGGCGAAGTCGCGGTACTGCTCATCGACCAGCGCCACGTCCTCGGCGGGAACGCCGAACAGCCGATGGGCGAAGCGCCGCGTCTCCGCGTCTGCGTCAATGCCCTCCTCGGGGCGCACCGTCGCCGAGGTGCCGACGCAGATCACCTCGTCCGGGCGCTTGCCCGCGACGTGGCGCAGGCGCCGGATCAGGCACGCCACCTCCGAGCCCAGCGTCCCCGAATACGTGTGCACCTCGTCGAAGACCATGAAGCGCAGAGGCGCGCCGTCCAGCAGCTCGCGCAGGTCCTGGTCGCGCAGGAGCAGGAACTCGAGCATCCGGTAGTTGGTCAGCAGTAGCCGCGGCTTGCGCTCGCGGATCTCCGGGCGGCTGATGGCCTCCTCCCACGGCCGCGGCAGCTCCTTGTGGTCCTCGCGGTGCGCGCGCAGCTCTTCGGGCGTGTAGGGCCGCGACTGGCCGAGATGCGCGATGCTGTCGGGGTGCTGGCGCGGGGTCTCGCCGGTGTAGCGCGCGAAGGTGATGCCGCTGCCCGCCAGCATCCGGCGCAGGCGGTCGAGCTGATCGTTGACCAGCGCATTCATCGGGTAGACCAGCACCGCCGTCACGCCGTCGGGCGCGCCCGCGTCGCGCAGGTGCAGGCAGTGGTTGAGCGCCGGCAGCAGGAAGCCCTCGGTCTTCCCCGAGCCCGTGGCGGTGGCCATGATGGTGTGGCGGCCGGCGAGGATGTGGCGCACCGCCAGCTCCTGGTGCTTGTAGAGCTGCTCGAAGCTGAACAGGCCCGGCAGCGCGGGGTGCAGGCCAAGCTCGGGCTCGGCGAGCAGGTCGGCCAGCATCGGCCCGGCTCGCGCCGGCCGCCGGGGCCGCGCGAGAGGTGCTCGCGCACCTGCGCCTCCATCCGCTGGTCGGCGATCGGGAAGTAGGTCAGCAGGTAGCGCTGGAACTGCTCCACCACGTGCTCGCCGAACGCGATCGGGTTCAGGGACATCGAGAGGCCCCCTGACAGTGTCAGTGCCACTGTGGCACGGGTGGTCTCGCCCGTGCGCCGTTGCCGTTGATCCGCGCGCCGATCATATGATCTGCGATCAGATCAGACGCGCAGCCGCCGTGCCGTTCGGAGGGGCGGGACTACGTTCCCGCCCGGCCGTTGCCGTCCATCCCCTCCGGCCTCGTCTCCATACTGTGCCTCGTCGCCTCGCGCTTGTCGTCCGGGCCGAGCCAGGTGTACAGGGCGCCGGAGGCAAAGGCGTCGTAGTAGCCCAGGATCAGGTCGCGGGTGCGGTAGGTGCGCCAGCGCTCGCGGTCCCTGCGCGGGCGCAGTCCCTGCGCCACACGATCGGGAAGGTGCCCATGATGTAGTCCACGTCCGCGCGCTCGATGCCGTGGAGGTGGAAGTAGATGGCGTCGAGCTGCCGCGAGAGCAAGCTTGCTTGCTCCGCTGGGCGCAGCGCTCCTCGTCCCACACGAACGGGGGCCCTCGTCCCCTAGGTCCTGCGCGAACGCCCGGATGTCCCACGCCGTGTACATCAGCTCCAGCACCCGCCCCGCGACCTAATCGTCTTGACCGCCCGCGTCGATCTCTGAAGTCGCTCGCTTGATGAGCCTCCCAAACAGGTCGCGGCCAAACTCGGCGAACGAATCGACCGTACAGCTCCGTACAGGACGCCCATGGTGCTGGCACCCGTTACGTATATTGTGGAAGAGGCCGAGGCGGCAGCGCTCCCTACCAGTGAGCAGGCCGTGCTTCTCGGCTTCATCAAGTAGGGACGGATGGTTGACCCGCGTCCGTGGCCCAACGCCAAGCGCTGACTTCAGGAACAGCTCGAAGCTCTGATCGAAGAGGATTACCGCGTTGGCTCCAAGGACATCACGGTCGCGCCACAGCCCAAACATCCAATCGAAGGACGCGAGCGCAGACCGCTGAGATGAGGATAGGGCGCGTGAGCGGCTCCCCTTGTCGATCAGCGGGTCACGTGCTTCCGGGTTGACGCGGGACGAACTGCCCATGTAGCCCGCTAAGCCGAACACCACCTCGCTGATGTGGGCGACCTCTTCCTCGTTCGCAGCCATCATGGGCGAGTATAACTCGAAGAGAACCCTTCGAGCCAGATCGTCGCCATCCCGTGCCCGAACGGCAGCGATGTACCCCAACGCCATGTCGCCGAGTTCGTCGTGGGCGGCTTGGATACCAGGGAGTGGCCCATCGACTGTGCAGTAGATTGTGGCATCGCCATCTTGCTGCAGGGTACGGTAGTGGAACGAGAGCCCGTTGTGTCGGCAGACAGACCTGAACGTCTCCAACAACGCACGGACTTCATTCCCATCGAGTTCGGGCTTCTCGAAGCTGAAATCGTAGCCAGCCAAGGTTCTGCCTCCCCCTTACGGCAGCGTGTCCATGCTGTGGCGTTGCGGGTCGCGCTTGTCGTCGGGGCCGAGCCAGGTGCCCAGGGCGGGCGGGGCGCCGGAGGCATACGCGTCGTAGTAGGCCAGGATCAGGTCGCGGGTGCGGTAGCTGCCGTGCGCCGCGCGGTCCCTGCGCTCCACGATCGGGAAGGTGCTCATGATGTAGTCCACGTCATCGCGCGCGATGCCGTAGAGGTGGAAGTAGATGGCGTCGAGCTGCGCGCGGAGCTGGGCGCGGCGCTCCTCGTCCCACACGAACGGCGGCCCCCCGTCGCCGAGGTCCCGCGCGAACGTCCGGATGTCCCACGCCGTGTACACCAGCTCCAGCACCCGCTCCCCGATCACATCCGCCAGCCGCTCCCCGCAAAACTCCTCCTCATACCGCGACGGCGGGATGACCGGGAGTTGCTTGACGATGAAGTAGCTCAGACTGGCCCCCGACAGCTTCTGGCGTAGGCAGTAGTCGAGGCAGAACGAGTTCAGGTTCGCGACGAGGCAGCACTCCAAGTGGCCGTCCCAGGTGGTCCTGATCAGCGGTGCCTTGTGGCCGACCGCGCTATAGGGCAGGAACGCGAAGATGCCCGTTCTGCGGCTCGGCCCTACTCGTGTCACCTCGCGGAACGCGATGAGGTAGCTTGTGGGGCCGCCGGTTGCATCGTGCACGGCGGCTTCCTCGACCCAGTACCTGGGCACGGCCGAGAGGGCCGGGTCTCGCAGTAGCTCAGGGGTCATCTCGACCGTCGCGGCTTTGACTTGTAGCCGCCGAGAGGGGTCCGTGCCTTCGAACGTAGCGAAACGGTGGGTGAACTGCTCGATAAGCTTGCCCTCGTACAGCGGGAGGTACTGCGCGTCACTGCCGACGAACGCGGCTCCCGGATGGCGTAGCGCGAGGCCCTGCGTCTCCAACTCCTCGCGTGTGCGGAACAGGCTCGAGTCGTTCGCCATGTCGAACATGCGCAGGAAGCTGGTCCCCCAAGGGTTCTCCTCGCCGATCTGGTTCCCGTCGTCGCCATAGAGTTCGCGCACGAGCACGGGGTGGCGGCGGTAGAGCGCTATGGTGAGTTCCGCGTCCCGCTGGCTGCCGAACACCGAGCAGGTGCGGGTGTTGGGGTTGAGCAGCGCGATCTCTTCGCGCGTAAGCCGAAAGCGCCGCCAGGGGTCGTCAAGGTCCTTCGGTCGCAGCAGGTAGAAGGCGAACTCGCACTGTGCAGTCTCTCGCTCTTTTCCGCGTAGGAAGACAAGGGAGAACTGGACGTTCCCGATCACGTCAGCGAACACGCCCGCGCGATTCTCGAACTCGTAGAGGGCCTCGAGCTGCGCTGTCACCATCAGGTCCTGGAAGAAGTCCTGCAGGAAGTAACCGGTCGCGAGGCCGCTCTGCATGATGGCGCCCACGCCGCCGCGCGGGTTGATGAGCCGCCGCCCGAGTTCGGCGAAGAGCGGGTAGAGGTTGACGTCGCCCACCGCGGTGAGCGGGAAGTGCCCCGCCTCGCGCAGGAAGCCGCCGGTGTTGTCGGCGAGGGCCTTCTCGCGCTGGAACTCGGCGAAGAGCGCCGGGTTGGTCTCGGGCAGCCGGGCGATGAGCCGCCGGCGGGCGGCGGCGTTGGGCGCGCCCGCGATCTCCGGGTCGCGCGTGGCGAAGAACTCGTTCTCCTGCAGCTTGATGCGCTCCCACGGCGGGTTCATGACGATGGCATCGAAGCCCTCACGTTCGACGAACACGTCCGGGAACTCCAGCTCCCAGTGGAAGAAGCGGATATCGTCGCGCAGGTCGCGGATGATCCGCTGCCACCGCTCGTGCCGCCGAGGAGTGGTGGCAGTCAACACGGGCGCCTCGCCGCCGGGCCGCAGCAGCTCCTGCAACTCCTGGTAGGCCCACAGAAGAGGGATGTCGGAGGAGGGCGTTGTCCGGACCTCGCCCTCTCCGGCGACCTGGGTGAGCGGCCAGAACCAGAGCGCACACCAGGCATCGTACATCCGCTTCGTGGCCTGCCAGTCCTCGTTCTCCTCCAGCAGACGGTGGTATTCGCGCTCCTTGCGGCCGGGGTCCATCGTGTCGATGGCCTCGATGGAGAGCATGGCGCGGGCGGCCTGCTCGCGGACCTCGGGCACGGCGGCGCTGAAGAGCCGGGGCGCGCCGTCTGTCCTGACGCTCTCGGCCTCCTTGAGCTGCTCCCGGACCTGCTTGCGGATCTGCTTGAGCGCCTCGTTGAGGGCGCTGCCGGTCTCGGCCTTGCGGTCCCAGGCAGCGGCGGGGTAGCGGTCGATGTCGCTCGCCCACGCGCCGATGATGGAGTTGCCGCACTTGAGCTTGTGGTCGAGGAAGGTGAAGGGCCGCTCCTTGGAGAGCGTGGCGAGCCACAGCGACATCTTGGCGATCTCGACCGCCAGTCGGTTGACGTCCACGCCGTAGAGGCAGTTGTCGGCGACGTAGCGGCGCGCCCAGATGAGGGCCTCGTCATGGTCCTCGGGCAGCAGCCGGGCGGCGGGCTCGAGCGACTGCGGGCGCCCGTCGGGGATGGTGATGCGCTCGCCGGGGTGCTCGGCGGCGATCAGGTCCCAGCTCTCGACGAGCTTCTCGCCCAGGAACCGGCAGGCCTGCACGAGAAAGGCGCCCGAGCCCATGGCCGGGTCGCAGACGTTGAGCGCGAGCAGCTCCTCGGGCGGGAGGATGCGCCCGGCGTCATCGTGGCACAGCGGCTCGAGGGTGCGCTCGCAGATGAAGCGGGTGATCCACTTGGGGGTGTAGTACTGGCCGCCGGCCTTGCGCGCGCCGGACTGCTGGACGACGTAGAGGTCGCCGGGCAGCACGGTGGCGGCCACATCGAGGAACCCGGCGTAGGGCGCGACGCGCGCGGCGACGTCGGCATCGAGCGCCTCGGCGCCGTCGATCTCGTCGAACGATCCAGGCGGGGCACAGGTCCCCGCCCTACAGTCTTCGGCGGCGCGCTGTGCCCTCTGCGCGGACATCGACGAGACCGAGCGCAGGAAACCTGCGAGGTCATCGCCCGAGCGCGCCTCCAGCTCGGCGAGCGCGACCACGGGCTCGTCGCCCGAGTCGATGGTGACCATGATCCCGCCCTCGGGCGGGACGCGCCGGACCATGCCATCGATGAGGCCCTCGTAGACGCTGCCGAGCTGCTCGACGTCGAGCTCGCGGTAGCTCAGGCGCTGGTTGACGACGGTGCGGCCGATCCTGCCGCGGGCGAAGATGAGCTGGTGGAGGATGGCGTGCACCGTGGCGTTGGAGACGCGCAGGCGCCGGTCCTCGAGCGCCGGGAAGCGCGCGGGATCGAACATGTGCCCGCCATAGCCGATGAGCTTCAGGTCCGGGTGCTCGCAGCCGGCGTGGATGAGCCGGAAGGTGGCGAGGAGCTGGCCGAAGGCGTCGAAGCGCCGCGCCATGGCGGGCGCGTCCTCGTGGTGCTCGCGCTCGAGGCGCGTCCACAGGTGGGTGAGGCCGTAGGAGTTGTCGTAGAGCACCTCGCCATGGGGCAGCAGGTGGTTCTCCTCGCCATAGAGCAGGAAGACCAGGCGCATGAGGAAGACCAGCGCCATCTCGTACACGGCCTCGAAGGACATGCCCTCGAGGATGGCGCCATCGGCGGCCTGGTCGCAGCGTCCGATGGCGCGCACGAGCTGATCGAGCGCCGCGCGCACCTGCTCGCCGAGCTGGTCGGTGACATCGGCCTGGCGCTCCTGGCTGGCCTGCACGAGCGCGAGCAGGCGGGCCTTCTCGTCCTCGCCGAAGAAGCGCTCGGCGGACAGGAGCATGGCGAAGGCGTCGAGGGTGCGGGGGTCGTCGAGCCAGGTGGGGGCGTCCCAGGTGATATGCGAGGTGGTCGGGCCCTCGGCGTGCATGAGGCGGAAGTCGCGGCCGTTGGTGACGAGCCCGAGCGGCACCTCGACCGCGCGCATGAGGCGCTCGAGCTTGGTGGCGGGGCTGGCGCGCCAGCGGCCGGTCTCGCTCTCGCGGGCGTCGAGGCCCTGGCCGGCGGGGATGATCCACGCCAGCAGCAGCGGCTCGCCCTCGCCATCGACCAGCACGCGCGAGGGGCGGAGGGTCTGGGCGTACTCGGCAAGCGCGTGGGTGGTCTGCTCGGGGATGTCGGGGTGCTTGCGCCAGTGCTCGCGGCCGATGCCGGTCAGCTCCTGGAGCACGAGGTCGAGCCACCGGGCCTGCGCCTCGGACGGGCGAAGCCCGAAGCGCTCCCACTCGGTGCCAAGGCGCCGGTCCCGCCCATGGGCGGGAGCGACAGGCGGCGGGCCATCGGGGAAGTGCTCGCGCAGCACCGGCTCACTGACCAGCAGGCCGGAGATGTCCACGAGGGCCATCCAGTCATGATCGTGCGCGTCAGGCACGGCTATCGCGCCCCCTCAACGAGCGTCTCGGGCAAGACGTAGAGCAGGCCTGCGGGGAAGATGCGCACCGAGCGCAGGGCGAAGCGCCGGGCGGCCGCGTCGGGCTCGGTCTGGCGGTCGCTCCGGAGCTGATCGCGGCGGCGCTCGAGCCAGTGGATGTCATCGTCGAGCTGCTCCCGCTCCTCGAGATCGAAGAGCCGGCGCTGCGCGGCCTCCTGCTCGGACTGGACCTGCTTGAGGCGCGCCTCGATCTCGGCGATGCGCTGGTCGATCAGCTCGCGGGTCTGGGTGCGGGCCTCCTGCGCCTTCGCCTTGAGCGCCTGGGAGAGGGTCTTCTGCTGCTTGGCCTGCAGCTCGGCGAAGCGTTCGGTGATGTGCTGCTCGTGCGACGGGAAGAGCGCGCGCAGGCGGGCGGCGACCTCACCGGGGATCGGGCGGTAGTCGCCGTCGGCGCCAAGGAGGCGGTGGACGGTGGCATCTTCGAGGGGCAGCAGCTTCCGCTCCTCGATGGCGCCACCGAGGGTGAGCAGCTCCTCGTGGAGGACGCGGCCCTCGTCGCTGACCGCGACCAGCCGCCCGAAGACGATCAGCGCTGGGCCGGCGGTCACCGCGCGCGGGACGATGGTGTAGGTGCAGCGTTCGAGCGACGGGCGGTCGGGGCTGATCTGCTCCCACAGGCACGAGCGGAACAGGCCGATGGCGCGCTGCATGATCGGGTGGCCGAGGTGCAGGAGCGCGACGTCGGTGCGGTCGCGCGCAAGGGTGTGGTCAAAGGTGACTGCCAGCCGGGCCTCCCGGGAGTTGCGCAGATGGCGGTTCAGGTCGCGCCAGGACTCGGGGAGCTGCTGGATGCGCCACGCCCGCCCGGCCAGGGCCCCGGCCTCGACCGGCTCCATGCGCTGGCCGCCGGCGAGCTGCAGGGCCTCGTCGAGCACGAGCGACATCTGCTCGGGCGTCAGGTCCCAGTCGGCGCGAGTCTGCTCGATCTGCTCGCGGACCTCGTGGATGCGCTGGCGCAGCTCGAGATCGCGGGGCAGCTCCTCATCGACCACGCGCGAGCGCTGGCGGGTATCCGCGATCTCGTCCGTCAGACCCAGCATGGCGCGCTCGACCTCTTCGGCGATGACGTCGCCTACCGCGCCCAGGTCCTCGCGCTGCGTCTTCACCTTGCCGACGATGACCTCCAGGAAGCGGCGATCCTCCTCCTGATCGTAGAGGAAGTGGTAGCACCAGACGCGCTCGGCCGGCTGGCCGTGACGGTCGATGCGCCCATTGCGCTGCTCCATCTTGTTAGGGTTCCAGGGGATCTCGTAGTGCACCAGATACCGGCAGTGCTTCTGCAGGTTCAGGCCCTCGCTGGCGGCATCGGTGCCCAGCAGGATGCGCACGGGCTCCTCGGACGGGGGCGTCTGGAAGGCGTCATTGACGCGCTGGCGCTCCTCCATCGACATGCCGCCAGACATCACCAGCACGCGGTCTGACCAGCCGAGTTCCTCGAGCAGCTTCTCCAGGTAACGCAGCGTGTCGAGGTACTCGGTGAAGACGAGGATGCGCTCGTCGTTCCACGAGTTGCCATCACGCAGGTGCGCCTCGATCCAGTCGAGCAGCGCCTGCGCCTTGGTGTCGGCCTCTGTGCGCAGGCGGTCGGCGATCTCGATGAGTTCGGCCAGCCGAGCCCGCTCGTCCCCGGTCAGGCCCTCGAACAGCCGCGTGGCCTCCTGCAGCGCGGCGGCCTCGACCTCGGCCTTCTCGCGATCGTCATCGAAGTCTTCCTCGGCGCGCTCCTTCATGCGCTCAACCAGCGCGATGTCGCCACGGCCCTCCTGCTCCGCAAGCGTGTTGACGTGCGTCTCCAGCGAGCGGTAGAAGGCGGCGGGCGACGACAGCAGCCGCTTCTTCAGGATGACCAGCGCGAACTGCGTCGCCCACAGCCGGTCGGACTCGACGCGCTCCAACCGCGACTGAACATAGGCGTCGAGCAGCTCGTGCGCGCGGCGCTCATCAGGGCTCAGGCAGAGGTCGGCCAGCGCCTCGACCTCGCGGTGCGCGAAGCGGTGTGTGCCCAGCTCGTCGAGAATCTGCTGCTTAAGCCGCCGGATCATGACCTGCCGGAGCGCCGGCTTGTTGAGCTCGGTGCCGCGCGAGAAGCGCAGCGGATCGAGCATCTCCAGCAGCGCAGTGAAGCTGGCGGTGAAGCCGTTGTGCGGCGTGGCGGTCAGGAACAGGCGGTGCTCGAAGTCATCAGTGATGGCCCGCAGCATCTTCGTGCGGTCGGAATCACGGACGTAGTGCTGCCGCCCCGACGGTGCGCAGTTGTGCGCCTCATCGACGATCAGCAGGTCCCACTCGCGCAGGCCCGGGTGGCGTTGCTCCTGCAGTGAGCTGCGGAACAGCGCCAGCCAGCGCTCGGACTTGACGAAGTCCATCGAGGTGATCAGCCGCGGGTGGCTACGCCACGGGTTGACGTGGATGCCGTACTCGCGGCGCAGGCGCTCGGCCTCCGCGCGGTCGAGGATGCGGAAGTCGAGGTTGAACTTGGCGCGCATCTCCTCCTGCCACTGGCGCTGCAGCGACGCCGGGCAGACGATCATAATGCGTCGCGCGCGATGGCGGCGGATCAGCTCCTGCGCTACCAGCCCGGCCTCGATGGTCTTGCCCAGGCCCACGTCATCGGCCAGCAGCAGGCTGACGCGGTTCATCTGCAACGCGCGCACGACCGGCACGAGCTGGTAGGGCTCGATCTCGACCGCCCCGTAGAACGGCGCGGTCAGCGGCGGCCCGGCGATCACCGAGTTGCTCGACCAGCGCAGCGCCGAGGTGTAGGCGAGGAAGGTGTCGAGCGCGTCGAAGCCGTCCGGCCGGGGCAGGCGCGAGGTATCGTGCACATCGGCGGCCACCTCACGCTCCCAGATGACCTCCAGCTCATCGCCGAGGGCATCGTCGTCGAGGCACTCGAGGCGCACCTTGCGGCTGAGGTCGCCGTTGTCAGCGTGCTCATCGACATCGAGCACGACGTAGTGGCGGCTGCGGACCTGAACGAGCTGGCCCTGTTCGGGGATTTGGTTGGCCAAGTGCATCCCCCCGCCGAGGCGCGTCAAGATGGGCGACAACGGATGTGCCAGTCGCGGGGCACAACAGGTTTCCAGGAGTCGCACGATGAGTCCTCCCGTGCTGCGAGATCATGGCGGCCGCTTCCAGCACCGCAGGCCGCAACGGCCCATACAGTGATGGCGTACGCACGACTATCGTGGTTGTTCTTGTTGAAATGACTGCAGGAATATTGATTGTATCGTGGGAAGTACCATATTAGTCTGTTCTTTCTGCTCTTTGAGGCAGTGTGGGTGGTGACTGCCATGGTGCGCCCGCAGTGCGCTTCGGCCCTCGCCCTTGTGCTTGTGCTTGGCCCCGTCTCCTCCGGTCTCGCTCAGCCGCAGACCGTCGCCGACCTTGAGCAGCTCTTCGAGGTCGACCCCGCACAGGGGTTCGTCGAGGCGCAGCGGATGTTCGAGGAGCCCAAGGCCAGCGGCGACCTCGACGGGATGATGGAGATCATCAGGCTGGTCGATGAGGGGGCCGGCGCATGCCAGTACGTGGCAGTGGCTGATGGCCTGGCCGAGGCGGCAATACCGTTCGCTCGAGATGCGGGCAGATGGGAGTTGCTGGGCGACCTCTTCACGATGCGGGCAGAGCGGGTCTGGCACCTTGGCCTGTCCAGCCGGCCCGGGGCCATCAAGAGAGCTCCGAGAGCGGCATACTACGTTGGGTTGGCGGCGGCAGCGTACGCAAGGGCAGGGGCGGAGCCCGAGCGCTTCCTGTCGCTGCAACAGCAGATCGAGGCCGACGCCCCTGACCTGAGCGAGAGGCAGACCATCGCACGGGCTTGGCGCGCACGCTATCTGCCGCACAAGTACCAGGCGCTGGTCGACGACATCGAGCATGCCGTCTCTGAAGGTAGAGACGAGACGGCCCTCTCCCTGATGAGGAGTACGCTGCAGGAACTCAGCATCGAGTCAGATCCAGCCCACAGCCAGAACGTCCTGAACTGTATCGCTGAGACACTATGGATCAGAGGTGGTGAGGATCTCGTCCCTGTCCTCCGGCGCCTTGCCGAGACCAGGGACTGGCCGGAGGCCTATCGGCGGAACATGCTCTGGTACATCATGGCGGGTTGTTTCTATGCCTGGAGCGGCCGTGACGACGCCTTCTACGACACGTTCTATTGGTGCCACGCGCAGCTGTACCTAAGGCACACGGGAGCCTTGGGCTGGACAGCCAACTTCCTCCGGAAGATGCTGTGGTTCCGTCGATGGGAGGAGGCGGAGCGACTGACGTATGCGTGGGCTGAATGGGCTGTGAACGAACCGCCTGACAGAAACAGCAGTTGGGCGGGAGCCTACTTCATACAAAGCGGCACGCCTACCGCCTTGCGAGCGAGGCTGTGGGACCTGACGCTAAGCTCCCTTCTGCACCGAGCGGTGACGAGTGGCACAGGCATTGGGGCAGATGATGAGCGACTCCTCTCCCAGTCGGCGCGACATGTTCTCGCGACCGCGCCCGCAGGACCAACCCAGACGTGGGGTTGTGAGAGCGGCGTCCAGGTGCTCGAGGCCGCGCTCATGTTCCCCGATCCCGAGTCCCGTGTCTTCGCCTTGCACGAGGCCGCCGGGCTATTCGAGGCGGCTGGGCGCTCAGACCTCGCCGAGAACGCGCGCGTTCTCGCGGAGGGTGTGGCCGAAGGCGACGCCCCAGCCGTGCTCCAGTGTGATCTGATGAGGGCGCGGCGGGCGGCTGCACAGAGCCGGTGGGCGGATGTTCTCAGTGCGCTGGCACCGAGTCTGGCGATGCAGGAGCCGGCCGAGCCTTCGCTGCAGGCGCAACTGCTGCTGGCCCGGGCTCACCACGAACTGGGCCAGACGGACCGGACCAATGCCGCGCTTACGCTGGCCGAGGAGTTTCTGCAGCAACTGGATCTGTCTCCCAGCGCTCGGGTCGGCTACATGCTGACCATGGCCGCGCTCGCGGAGCAGAGCTCATGGAAGCGGTCGTTACTGGATGAGGCGCACGCCATCGCCACACAGGCGGGCTTGGGGGTGGTCGTCGACCAGATCGTTGACCAGCGCGCGGCCATCGCCCTCGACGAGGGCGATTTGCCCGCAGCCCGCGATGCACTCATCGCCGTGATCGATCGCGCCGAGGCGAAGCGCGAGCGTCTCGCCTTCGACCCCCTCCTGCGCCAGCAGTGGTTCGCCGACAACATCACGCCCTACCGCCAGCTCATGCGTGTGGCCGCGCTGCAGGGCGACGCCGAACTCGCGTTGGCCTGCGGCGAACGGATGCGCGCGCGCGCTGCTGGATCAACTGGCGTGGAAGAAGACTGACCTGCAGATCGACCTGGCGCCGGAGGTGGCCGCGCGCCTGACCAAACTGCGCGAGGCGCGCCGCCAGGCGTACTCCCTTCTCGCACGGGTTATGGGGGGCGGCGGCTCAGCCGACAACCTGCGCGGCCTGTACATGCCCATCCGCGGGCTCTACATGCCGATCCGCGGGCCGCTCGACGCGGGTCAGCCGATTACCGACGAAGACGTCGCGCGTCTGCGGACGCTGCTCGACGCTCTGGCCGCCGAGGAGGCCGCACTCGAGGGCGCGATCCGCGAGCAGGTCCCGGCCTATGCGATGGCCAGCCAGGCGCAGATCCCCTCGGGCGATGCGCTGATCGCCGAGGTCGCGCGCCATCCGGGGCTGGCGGTGCTGCACTACACCTTCGCGGACGAGGGGCTCGCGGTCACCGCCGTCGGCGCCGACGGCGCGACGCGCGCGCGCCTCATCGAGCAGGATGGCGACGCGCTCTACGAGCAGATCGGGTGCTTCCGCGAGGCCATCTGGGAGCGCAGCGACGACGCGACCGCACAGGCGAGGGCACTCTACGAGACGCTGGTCCGGCCGGTCGAGGCCACTCTGGCCGGGGCGCAACGACTGTGGATCGTGGCTGATGGCGCGCTGCAGCTCGTGCCCTTCTCGGCGCTCATCGACCGGCGCCGCCAGTACCTGGGCGCGCGCCTGCCCATCGCCTTCGCGCCGTCGCTGACGCTGGCGCTGTCGTCGCGCGGCGAGCGGCCGGCGCCGTCACGCCCGGCGGTCATCGTCGCGGCGCCCGACACCGGCGCGCTCGAGGTCGCGTTTGACGCCGAGGATGACCGTGGTCTCTACATGCCCATCCGGGGCATGTACATGCCGGTGCGCGGGATGTACATGCCTATCCGCGGCGAGGGTGTCTCGTCGGCGCTGACCGCGATGGCGATGGTTCCGCTGCCGGGCGCCGCCGCCGAGGCTGAGGCCATCGCAGCCCAGTACGAGGGCGCTCAGCTTCTGGCAGGCGCCGCGGCGACCAAGTCGGCGCTGGTGGCTGCGGGCGGCGACTGCGGGGTGCTGCACATCGCGACCCACGGCTACGCCGACCCGGACTTTCCGGACTTCTCCGGCCTGCTATTGGCCGCGCCCGAGGGCAGCGAGACTCCCTACCAGGTGCTGACCGCGATGGAGGTCTACACCTGGCCGCTGAACGCGCGCCTCGTCACCCTCTCCGCGTGCCAGACGGCCCTCGGCCGCAACGTGGAGGGCGAGGGCATTCTCGGCCTGTCGAGGGCCTTCATCTACGCGGGCGCGCAGGACGTCGTGTGCAGCCTGTGGCCCGTGTCGGACGAGAGCACGAAGACGCTGATGATGGCCTTCTACGATGCGCTGGCCGCGGGCGCCTCGGTCGAGGAGGCCCTGCAGGCCGGCCAGAACGCGCTGCCCGCGTCCGGCGACAAGGCCCACCCCTTCTACTGGGCCGGCTTCATCGCCGTCAGAGGGCCGGGGTAGTCACTGGGCTTCGCGCTGGTATGGCTCCGCCCGCGACCTGAGCTCCTCAGGTGGGCGATCGCTCGCCTGCCAGCGGATGCCCCTCCACCGCCTCCCGGAGCTGCTGCGGCCCTACGTGCAGGTAGATCGCGGTCGTGTCCAGCCGCGAGTGCCCGAGCAGCTTCTGCAGCGACGCCAGGTCGCACTTGCCGCTGCGCAGCAGCAGCGTCGCGAAGGTGTGCCGCAGCGTGTGCATGGTCACTCCGCGCTTGGTGATGCCGCTGCGCTCGAGGATGCTCTTCCAGATGATCTGCAGCCGTGAGGCGTACAGGCGGTTGCCGTGCGTGGTCGTGAACACGCGGTCATGCCCGTTGTCCCGGCGCACCGCCAGCCACTCCGCTAAGGCATCGCCCGCCTCGTCGAGCAGCGGCAGGATGCGGGTCTTGCCGCCCTTGCCATCCTCGATGCGTAGCGTGCCCTCGCTCAGGTCAACGTGGTCCAACCGCAGCCCGAGCAGTTCGCCACGGCGGATGCCGGTATACGCGAAGGTCGCGATGATCGCGTAGTTGCGGATGGCGCAGTACTCGACGCGATGCTCAGCGGCAGCCTGCAGCAGTTGCCGCAGTTCGGTCTCGCTGAGGTAGGTCGGCAGGCGCTCGGGGCGCTTTGGCGGCGAGACCTGTCGCAGGGGATCGTGGTCAACGATCTCGAAGTCCAGCAGGTAGCGCCAGAAGCTCCTGAGCGAGTAGATGTGGCGGGCGATGGTGTTGGAGCTCAGGCCCTCCCGGCGCAGATGCACGACCCACCTGCGCGCCGTATGGGTGCTCACAGCATCCGGCTCGAGCGCCGCGCCACTTTGTTGCATGAACGCGAAGAGTTGTGACAGGTCGGACCGGTAGGCACTGACGGTGAGGGCGCTGTAGCCCCGTTCGGCCTCGAGGTACACGAAGAAATCCTGAGCCAGTGTGTCCAGAGTCTCTTGCACTTCTGTGCACGCCCTTTCGTTGCGCGGGCGGGCATCAGCACGGGACTCGTGCTCAGGATCGCCAGAACTGTCCTCTTTCGGGGGCGAACTGGAGAACGGTACGTTACGGAGGCTTACATTCCGCTCTTCCCCCGCGGCCGTTCACATCCCGGCAGCAGAAATGTCGCGGAGAGTGTGTCTATAAGCCGAGTTACCAACACATCGCTTGGCCGACGGAGCGCTGTGAAGCTGGTCGGCGCGGTCCGACGGACACCATAACCTCTCTGTGTGTTGGCAGCCCTATTCGACGCGCCTCGATGACGACCTCCTCAGCGCGGTAAGTCGCGATGCTTCTTGGCCCCTGCCGTCTACTCCAACAGCGCCCGCAGATCCGCCTGCGCCTCCGGGTCGTCGTCCTCGAAGAGCGAGCGCAGTTCGGAGTTGAGCTGGGCCTCGTCGCCCCTCTTCAGCCAGTCGCGGTACTGGCCTGTCAGCCACAGGTAGCGGTCGAGGTCGCGCAGCGAGGCGTCGCGGTCCGACAACTCCCGGAGCCGCTGCAGGTTCGTCATGAACGCACGGTAGGGGTTGGCCGGGTCGGAGACGCAGCCGCCCCGACCCAGATGGCGGGCGATCATGTCCCGGCAGTATGAGTCGTAGATCGGGAACCGGTCGCCGTCGATGAAGAAATGGCAGATCTTCGAGGCGAAGCTCCAGTGCCTGCGCTCGATGGTGACCCCGTCGGCGGCGGGCAGCGCCGCGATGGCCTCGGGGAGATCGTCATCGGCGGGGGGCTGGGCCATCACGTGCATTAGGTGCTCAGCCATCCGCCAGATGGCGTAGACGTTGGTCGAGTACATGTCGTTGATGACCGCGGCCTTCAGGATGCACGCCTCGCGGTCCCAGCCGGGGAAACTCTCCGCCAGTCGCTCGAACGCCCGGTCCGTCGATGACCACTGCGGCAGGCGCTCGTGCAGGCGCCGAGCCGCGTCGATCTGCGCCTGGGTGATGGCGGTGGCCGGGCGCGTTGGCCTCGCGGACGGCCGCGTGGCGGCTGGTGCGCGCTCCTGGCGCTGCGGATAGATCAGCTCGCCGTCATCGCAACAGATGGCGAAGTTGCCCTCGTCATCCTGCTCGATGCTCCAGACCCCGTGCTTCTCTGGCCTGTACCACTCAAGCTGACCCCTAGCCGGGCGGAAGAGAAAGTCGTAGCGCACGTCGGTGCACCGTCTGGCGCGCTGGTTCTCGGGGTAGTGGATGCGCGAGGGCTGGTTCACGCACAGGAACAGCACGTGCGCCTGGATGGTCCCCTCGTTCGTGCCGGGGTATCGCTCCGCGATCCAGTCCTTGACCGCGCGGTTGGTCGTGGGGCTGCCGAGTTCCTCAACGGCCTCGCGGATCATCTGCCTGACCGGCGGGTGATGGTCCATAGCGCCCCTTCCTCGTCGCTACCGTCGCGCCTCCAGGATCGCCTGCAGCTCCTCGACCGTCAGCGGGCCGCCCCGGGCGTGATGCAGCACCCGGTGGCAGTTCGGGCAGATTGAGGCCATGTCCGCGGCCGGGTCCACGGTCACCTCGCCCTCGTACTCCGCCACCGGCTTGCGGTGGTGCACCTCGATGAAGCCCTCGCCGATCTCGCCGTATACCTCGGCGAAGGTCATCCCGCACACCTGGCAGCGCGTGCCGTGGATGGCGACGGCGGCGCTGCGCAGGTCCGGGTTGCGCTCGTAGTGCTGGACCAGCCGCGTGGTGCGCTGGCCCTCGGTGTACTGCTCCTCGAGCCGCATCGCCTCCAGGTCGCGCAGCACAGTCACGTGCGTGGCGTCGCAGACCTCCTCGACCGCCGCCCACATCGCCGCGGCCTCGTCGTCGGGGATGTAGCGGAACAGGCCCGAGCCCCAGACGCGGTTCGCGGCCGAGGCGCGAAAGTCCCAGAAGCGCGGGGCGTCGTCGAAGCGGTCGGTGGGGACGCGCAGCCCCAGCGGCGGGTCGCCGGCGACGACCGTGTCCTCGCCGGTCTCCTCGTTGGTCTCGATGCGGTCGATGCGGAAGCAGGCGATGATGATGCGCTCCTCTTCCGGCATCTCGTGGTCTCGCGAGGTGAGGAAGGCGAGCTTGCCCACACCCGCCTTGTGGATCGAGATGCCCTTGCCCCTGTGAGGGCCGCTGTGGTATGTGCCGCCGCCGAAGCGAAGCTCGCGGTAGCCGCGCAGGTCCATGCACGGGAGGGCGTCCGCGGGCAGCACCTCGTCGGTGTCCACCAGCGCGTGGCACTCGTTCTCGGGCTGGCTGCACCAGACCTTGCCCTCGCGCAGGATGTTGATCAGCCGGCCCTCGGGCGTGCAGGGCGTGGTGAACGGCCCGTCTGCCCCGTAGACCCAGTTGAGCTTGAAGGCCACGTTCATCCGCTCGTCGGGCATCGGCCTCACCGCTGCGCGTTACCCAAGATATCAAGCCTGCTCCTGCCACTGCTCGGACAGCGCCTCTTGGAGACCGCGGAGAGCCTGGACCAGTCGGCTCAGCTCCTGCTCGCCGAACGTGTCGGGGAACTCGCCCCAGGGCTCACGCCGCGATGATGTGAGCGATACTGCACCCTCGACATCAGACCTGTACTGCTCCACGACCGGTTTGGGGATGCCGCGCCCCAACATGTGCCACAGAGGCAGCAGCACCCCGCCAGGCCTTCCCCAGTAGACGGGCGATGTGTGGCCGTCGTCTCGGCGCGCAAACAGCGTGTAACCCGCTGGCGTGGGGCGCACCTCCATCTCGAGTTCTCGCGCCGCCGCCATGATCCCCTCCTGTATCCACCATGTTCCCCTCTCCGCGCACCGTGTCTCGAAGTCGACCGGCTCCTCCGCGACCTCGTCCAGGGCCGGGGTCTCCACGTTGACGTAGACCTCGACCTTCCCCTCGGGAGTCCCCTGCCGGGTCTCCACCTGCACGACGGCGCGTGAGATGGCCTCAGTACGAGCCGTCGTGCGAGGCACGAGAAGTCGGTCGCCGTTGGGGAGTTCGTAGACGGCTACCTCAATGAGCGCCAAGGTGAAATGGAGTTGAGGCGCCCGCTGGAGGAAGCGGACCATGGCCTCTGCATCTCGCCTGATGCCATCGCCAACGATGAGCAGCAGGAACCGACCTTCGTCAAGACACCGGGCGACCTGATCCACAAATGCGTCTTCCGTCGGCCGGGCCTGACCTTGCACCGAGACCGATTGCTGGACGTGCTCGTACAGGCTCCAATCGGTAGCGTCGTGCGCAACGGCAGCGCGGACCGCCCCCGAGAGGTCCTCGTAGGTCCATGTGGACAGCGCCTGGGCGTAGTCAACGATCTGGGCGACCACCTCTCTCCGGGCCTCTGGGTTGCGCCACAGCTTCGTCTCAACGACCGTGATCCCCCCGCTGGGACTGATGAACAGATTGTCGATGCTCCCGCTGACACAGCCGATCTCGGTCCCAGCGGGGACGAGCGGAGAGAAGCCGGACGCGATCTCGTCCACGGGCAGCATGTCGGGGTGTTCGACGAGCAGGTTCTGCAGCCAACTCTCAGTGTAGTCGCCATCTCCCAGCGGCATCTGCGTGGCCCTGACCAGACCCCCCGCCGTGAGCAGGACCGGGGTCCCATGCTGTCTCACACGTAGTCACCTCCGCTGAGCCTTGGTACGCGCCCTACGGCCTGTCCACTGCCGATCGGCCCAAGTCACTCGCGCGTCCCTGCGCGTGAAGATGGTGGTGCAGGAGAAAGCCGCGGGCAGGCCTATCCCGTGTTGTGCGACAGCAGCAGCACCTCTATGTCGTACCCGGCCTTCACGATCTTCGTCTCTGCACGCTGCTGCATCTGGGGCGTCCGCACGCAGTAGAAGCGCTTGCCCGGGAACGCGGACAACTTCTTGAGCGTATCCCGTATGCGGCTGTCGATGTAGCCCTTCGGGATCGGAGAAGCCGTTGCCTCTGCTGAGATCACGATATTGCCGTCGGCTCTGCCCTGCAGGTCTGGTTCGTCCCTGCCGCCCTTCTGCCGCGGGTTCCATGTCCACTCGATATCGGCGTCCTGCAGGCCATGCTCGATCTCTGCAGCTGCCTCCAGTAGCAGTGCTTCATGCTGGAGCTGGTTCATGTCCTCGGAGGCGCGCGCCCGAAGCTCCAGGATCAGCGACAGCGCGCTCTCTCAGGTGTCTGCGTCCCGGGACACGATGCCAGCTACGTGCGCCACCAGTTCCTGAATCTCGGCAAGGACTCGTGCCCTCTCCGCGTCGATGTTGCGCAACGGTTCCACGTGATGGCGCCCCACTTTCTCCAGCAGTTCGGGCTACAGGTCGCCGCGCTCCTGCCGCGCCCACGCCGCCAGCACCAGGCGGCGGGTGCCGTACTCGACGAACTGCCCGGTTCGCCCCCGCTACAGGTCCGGTCAGAGCATGCCGAGTCGCCGCATCGGGTCCTCGATCATGGGCCTTGCCCAATCGGGGCACGGCTCCGCTCTATTGGTGGGCGACAGGCGATTCCATGCCGTGCGCAGGGGCAGGCCGTTCATCTCCTTCACGTGCGCGATCCAGCAGGTCTTGACCGACCGCCCGTGCGTGTCTTTGACCAGACTCTGCACCTGCGCATATGTGGCCATGCGGGCCCTCCTTGACATCGGGACGGTCGTGCCGGTGACTTGTGGTCGCCGGCGAACAGGCCAGCGGGTCGGCCTTGCCTTTCACGTCTGCTCCAGCCGCGCCCAGGCCGCCAGCACCAGGCGGCGGGTGCGGTACTCGCCGAACTCTCTCTCTTCTTTCTGCTTGAGGCCCCGGAAGGTCTCGCCCGGGAAGTTCAGGGCGGGCTCGGCGGGGAGGAGGTGCGGGCCGGAACAGCTCGGGTCCTCCCATGGGTCCAGGATGTCCGCCAACTCCGCCTCGCTCAGGCCGTGCGGGTCCAGGGTATGGCGAAGCTGCCTGCGGTTCAGGCCGTAGAGCCGGGCGTAGCACGCGTCAAGCTCGGCGCGCAGGACGGCCCGGCGCTCCTCATCCCACTCGAACGGGGGCAGGGGGCAGTGAACGGCGGCTACAACGCCTCGCTGCAGATCACTCGCGGCACGACGTGGTCATTGGCTGACGTCGCCGAACGAAGCTCGAACAACTGGAAGTCGTGGTAGATCCTAACCAGTTGCTGGCGAAGGGCGTCGCCCTCCAGCTTCTGCGTCTGAATACGTCGGAGCCGGTTCCTGACGGCCACCGGCAGGGGCTCACTGAGGGCCTCGATCAGCCTCGCGGTCTGGGCGCAGTGCTCCTCGTCCTCCCCCAGCAGTAGCTGCTCATTGAGGTGACTCAACGCGTGCTTCTGTCCCGCGGAATGCGCGGGCTTGGTCTGCAGGCGGGCTGCCATCTGGCGCACCGTGTCGTCGAAGCGGGCCTTGACCTTCGAGACGATGCGGTTCAGGCCCACAGGCAGCTCCCCTCGAGGCTCATCCTCCTCACAGGCGATTGCGGACAGTGCCGAGGACAGGTCGCTCGACGCGATCTCACCGGCGGTGTCGGTGAGGTAGAGCTGGTGCAGATCGCCGGCCTGGCAGTAGACGAAGAACTCACGGTCGCCGCTGCCGGGGACGCGCGCGGACCGTACGCCGTCTGGCAAGCCAGCGATCCGCTGCAGCTCATCCGGTCGTTCGCGTTGCAGTCCACGGATCGTCTGCTCGCCCTCGACCCAGCCAGAAAGCACGTCCGGCTCGTCCTGCTCCATCACCCGAGCGTCGCCGGTGTAGAGACGGAGCACCCCCTCCTCGTCGACCTTCTCGGACGGATGCAGCACCGGGGCGTCCAGCCCCACCACTCGGCCCATCTCCGCGATCCGCGCCCGCACCTTGTCCTCGAGGTTCAGGTGAGCGTCCAGGTGCGTCTCCGGGAGGAAGTTGTATGCCCAGACAATCTCCGGAGAGCGCGTCTCGTCTTCCGGGAAGAACGGCGAGAGCCGGTCGATCCGCCCCATGCGCTGGATCAGGCGCACCGGGTTGAAGTGCAGGTCGTAGTTCACCACATAGTGAGCGTCCTGCAGGTTCATGCCCTCTGAGAGCACATCCGTCGAGATCAAGACGCGGATCTCGCCATCGTGGCGGAAGCGGCGTGCGAGCGCCGGGTTAGAGCGCGGAGCGAACCTTCCTACCATCGATGCCACGTTGCCCGCGCCGCTGATCCACTCGACCTCGGGATCGTCCTCGAACTGCCGGTAGAGGTAACGCGCCGTGTCCTCGAACTGCGTGAACAGGATCAGCTTCTCGCCAGACGGGATCTCGTCCAGCAGATCGCGCAGTCGCAGAAGCTTCGCATCGTCCTTCGGGCCGATGTCGCAGACCATCTCATGTAGCGCGCCAAAGAGCACCCCATCGTGCTCGAGGTCCGCGCGTAGTCGCTCGGAGTCGAAGGCGCAAATGTCGTAGAGGTGCGGCGCCTTACGCTCAGCCTGCCCGACCGCCTCGAGGACCTCCGACGAGGAGACATCCTCCAGACCCAGGTCGTAGAGCGCCCGCTGCATCTCCTCCCCGGCGGGGACGCGCCCCTCATCCATCGCCACCACGAACCGGCGGTGCATCTGCGCCAGCGTCTGGCAGGTGACCCTGAAGGCCTCAACGCTGCTCTCCAAGCGCTTGAACAGCAGCGTCCGCATCAGACCCCGGAGATTCGCGCCGGCGGTCGCCAGGCTCTTGTAGGGTTCTTCGTCGCGCTTCTCCGGCCTCACGTAGTCGAACAGCCCATATCGCGCGTAGTTGAGCCCGGTCTCCAGCGCGTCGAGGAGCGCCGCGCCCTCATCGCCGCCCAGCGCCGGGACGCCGACGCACGCCCGTCCTGCCGCCACCCGCTCAAGTACCTGCGCGGCCGGCAAACCGTCTTCGTCCTCGTACTCCGGGTCGATGGCCGTGCGGATGGTCCCGTAGAGCCTCTGGTATGTCTCGTCAATGCGGTAGGTTACCGGCTCCTTCAGCTCGCGCCGGGGGAATGTATACTCCTGGTCCCCGACCATGATCACCGGGCGGCAGGCCTCCCAGCGCTTGTCGGGGTCCTCCTCGTCGCATGCGGTGCCGTCCGGCTTGCGCCAGTCGCCGTACTCCTGCGACACATAGCGCCGACCCCGGCGGATCATCACATGGCGCAGTAACTCGGGCACCCCCGCCTCGCCCTTCTTCACGCGCCTGAAGAAGTCGTCGAAGGTGAACTGCCCTGTGGGGAGCCGCTGACCGCCGCCGGGCCACAGCCGCAGTTGGTTCTTGATGTCGTCCGGCCCGATCGCCATCGGCGTCGCGGTGAGCATTATCGCCTTGCGGTCGCCGCGGCTCAGGAAGCTGTCCATCGCCTCATAGCGTTGCGTGCCCGTGTAGCGCAGGTTGTGGCTCTCGTCGATGAGGACCAGGTCGCGCCCCTCGTAACGCTCGTCGTCGAGCATCGACCAGCGTTCGCCATTCTCATCCTCCTGTACCCTCAGCCCGCCCATGGAGACGACGGGCGCGCCCACGTCGTAGGCGTCCGAGTAGGCCTCCCACATGGTCGTCAGACCCGCCGGGCAGATCACCAGCGGACGCATCCCGTGCCGCCGACCCCACTTGAGCAGCGCGAGCCCCACATAGGACTTGCCCAGGCCCACCACGTCCGCGATCATCACCCCGCCATGCCGCTGAAGGATCGCCCGCGCCCAGTTGAAGGCGTGCTCCTGGAACTCGGCGAGCACCGGGAAGTCCTCGTCCAGGAACTCGGCCGGCTCCGCCTCCGCCTCAAGCTGGTCGCGGAACAGGGTGTGGAGCGTCTTGATGTAGATCTCCCAGGGCGTGACCTCGTCGTTCACCGCCCACGAGTCCTCCATCTCGCGCAGCAGTTCGGGCGCGAACTCATCGGCGTCCGCCCACAGCCGCTCGAACCAGGCGCTGACCTCCCGGTGCGAGTCCGGATCGTGCAGCACCACGTTCAGCTCGGTGTTGCTGCTGATGCCCGAGACCGTCAGGTTGGAGCTGCCCACGATCACGTGCCCGGGATCGGTCTGCGCGCGGGTGGCCTCGACCTCGTCGAAGATGTAGCACTTGGCGTGCAGTGGCTCGCGCGTGTAGACCCGCACGTCGATGACGCCCTCCGCGATCAGGCGGGTCAGTTCGGCCACCGTCTGCTGGTTCTCGTCGGTCTGCTCGAGCAGCGCGACGGTCTCGCGAGCGTCGTACAGCGTTTCGTCGCGCATGCGGGCGCGGTCGAGGTCGCGGGGGAAGACCTCGCGGCGCCACTCCTGCTCGATGAGCGGGCGGGCGCGATGGCCGCGGGCGATCTGTTCGGCGGTGGCGCGGTTGGTGGCCGGGCCGATGAGTAGGCGCAGTGTCTCCAGTCCCGGCAGCGCCGCGGCGATGGCCTCGAAGCCGCCCACGTAGAAGTAGCCCACGGCGAAGTGCGCCGCGCGGCTCTGCCGCAGGTAGTGGCTGATCCGGTCCGCCAGCTTGGTCTCACGGTTGTCGATGATGTCGGGCATCAGGCCCTCCGTGACCTCGGGTCGGTTGCGGCGACAGGTTGGCGGCACTCGACTACTGGTCTTCGGGTGTCGTACGCCGGGCGGCTTCTACCATGCGGACAAGAAGACTCGCGAACGTCAGGTGCTCGTGCGCGCTGGCAGCATCCAGGCCGATATCCCCATGGGCTGCAACGTTTCTGATGGCCTGCATTGCGCCTCCGAGCAGGAACTTGAGCCCCTCCTGGCGGTCCCTGCCCGTTGGGGTGGTGAGGTCGCCCAAGCTCAGCATGGGTGTGGTCGCGTCGAACGCCTGGAACATCAGGGCGCGCCCGCTCAGATCGCCCAGACCAGACCTCTCTCTCACCAGCAACTCAAGTCTCTTGAACGCCTCGAACACAGCTTGGTCATAGTGGCCGCCTGCAACCAGGGCTTCGGCCGCATTGCGCACAAGCGGATGGAGAAGGCCGAGATCCGCAGAGGCGGGTCCCGCCATAGCTGCTGGCTCAGCCAGCAGCGCAAGGAAGTCGCGAGGCTCGAGCGCACCCTCCGGCATCTCACGGCACAACTCGGAGACAAAGGCGCGCAGGTGTTGGTCGGCGAGGTCGGGCTCGAGCGGCATCTCCAGCAGACTGAGGACCCAGTCGTACACGTACTGCGCCCGCTCCGAAGTGATGTCTGGGTTGGGGTGCGACGTCGGCTCCTCGAGACCCAGTGTTCCCTGTGCTGCACGACCGATGCGCCTGACGGAGACATCCCACTTGATCGCATCGCCGAGTGCCAGCGCCAGTCGCACATATCGGCTGCGTCTGTCCGCACACATAATCTATCCTCCGGCGCGCCAGCAAGATACGGGGAATCGGCCCGAACCGAGTCAGGGTCGAGCATTCCCCGCGTCGGTGGTCGGCGCAGGGCAGCGGGGGGCACCCCCGTCGGGGGCGCCGGGAAGCTCGCGGGGGCTCCCCCCGCAGATCAGCGTCGCGCGCACGCGTCTACCCGTATGTCTGCGTTGCCTTGTGGCACAACTGGCAGAGGATCTCGCAGTTGCTCAGCGTGTCTGGGCCGCCTGCCGTGATATGGTGGGCTTCCCATCCGTACTGCCCTTCGGTCCCGCGCGACTCCCATCTGAGCGTCCTGCTGCACCGTCCGGTGTGTCCGTGTGTGGTGCGCTTGCACTCACACCTCCCGCCTGAGCGATCCCAGGCTTGCCGAACGACCGACTCGGGAAAGGCCATTGCTCACGCCCCCTTCGCTGAATCGTGCGGCTCTGCCGCCGTCGAGGCGGGCACCGGCGCCCGGATGCCCGCAGGTAGTACGCTGTCTGGGTACGTCACTCGTCAAAGTCCTCCGCGTTCGCGTCGAACGGCTCGCCGCTCGCCAACCACTCGTCATACGTCTGGCGCGACTCGCGGGCGTTCCCGGGCTTGGATAGGCGGCGCCACACGAGACGTGTGGCCGCGTCCTGGACGCGCCCCACGTGAGCGTCGTTCGCTCGGGTGTCCAGACCGGTAACGGCGTCGACGAACGCGCGGTCGAGGTTCTGGCGGTCGGCCAGGCGCACCTCATCGTAGATCATGAGGATGTGGCGGTCGAGGATGGCCTCAAGCGCCTCCTGAAGCCTCTGCTGCTGTTCCTGCGATACCACGCGCGGATCGATCACGAGGAACCCCTCGATGTCAACGCCCTCTGTCTTGAGGCCGCCTTGTCCCAGGTTGGCCCGACCGAACAGCTCGGCCTGCATCACCGTGAAGGTGGAGGCCAGGCAGGCGCCGATCGCCGCAGCGTGTTGAGGCTCGTGCGGCAGTACCTCGAAGAGGTTGTGGTCGACTTGGAGACGGCCCTCGTTCCAGCCGACGAGAGCGCGTCGCTTGCGCGCCATGGGGGTCAATACCCAGCCCGGGTCTTTGGGCACGATAGCATACCAGCACCTACGGCTCGCGCAGGTGACTCGCTCGTGGAAGCCGCGTGTCTCCCCCCAAGCGATGTAGTCCCGGACGAGGGTATGCAGGCTCCTCTTCGGCTCCTCAGGAATGGCCACGAACAGGCAATCGGCATCCGCTTCTGTGAGTCGCGGCCGGAGGACATTGCCGGGGCTCAGGATGGCGGGCATGAGGGCGTTCGCGGGTAGATCATGTTCGCTTCCGTCGCGAGCAACCACGCGGCGGATCGCCTGATCACGAGGCTGATCGGCGGATAGGGCGACATAGAAGAAGTCATTCGCGCCGGTCGTGAAACCGCGGCGCACCTCGGCGATCTCGCCGAGGGGCACGAGGCGGTCGCTGGCGCGCTCGAGGATCTCCCAGTAGATCTCGGGGGCGCGCAGGTACTTGCCGCCCCACTTATCGCCCTCGTAGCCGCCCAGCTTGATGAGCGGCCCGCCCCGGCGCGGCTGCTCCGCCGCGGGCGCGCCCGCCTCCAACAGCTCCCGCTGGGTGCGCGGGAACACCCGGAACTCGTGCCGCTCGGTCCGCTCCGGCGCCGCCTCGATCTCCTGGATGATGACCGGGTCCAGCACCTGCTCGAAGGGCGTGAGCGCCATGACGAAGCGGGCGGTGTGGTCGAGGCAGGCGTCGCGGCGGGCGCGCGGCGCGCCGAACAGCACGATGACTGTGTTCACGTCCGCATTCGCGAACGAGCGCTTGACCTGGTTGTCGATGATCAGGTGCATGGGCACCTGGCGGGCGAGAAACTCCTGGAGCGCCTTGCCGTAGTCCACGTCCAGCCACGAGTTGGAGGTGACGAAGCAGAAGACCCCGTTCTCATTGAGCAGCGAGAGCGCGTGGAAGTAGAAGTAGATGTAGAGGTCGCTGCGCCCGCCGATCGCGGTGGTGGGCCGGTCCGGGTCGGAGCCGAAGTACCTCGGCAGTGCTGCATAGACCGACCGCTGGAGCTTGGCCTTGTAGCGCCCGCGCTGCTCCCTGGACTGCTCGCCCTTGGCCTGTGGGTCGGCGATCTTCTCCTGGCGCACATAAGGCGGGTTGCCAACGACGATATCGAAGCCCTGGCGGTCGCCTGAGAAGACCTCGACGAAGGCGAGGTCCCAGACGAAGGGCACCCGCTGCTGCTGGCCGATGGCGACCCGGGCCTGTTCGAGGCGCTCGGCCTGTGCGGCGAGGCCGTCGCGAGCGGCCTCCATACGCTGTCGCTCCCGGCCCTTGACGGTCGGTTCATCGCCCACCAGCGTCGGGGTGGTCGCCGCGAGCTGGCGGGCGATCTCCCCGATGCGCTCCCCCAGCTTCGCCGCCTTCTCCCGGCAGATGCGCAGGAACAGGTTCTGTTCGCGCAGGCGCAGCTCGCGCTCGCGCTCGGGCTCCTGGTGCTCGGCGTCGTAGAAGCTGAGCTTGTCGCTGCGGAGGCGACGCAGTTCGGAGTTGGTGCCGGGCTCGATGTCGGCGTCGGCCTTGAGGTGGGCGAGGTTGACGCCGCCCAGCTCCTGCACGAGGCTGTCGCCCTGCCGGATCTTGAAGGACAGGTTGGGCAGTAGGGGCTTGGGGCCCTGCAGCTCGCCGGGGTCGGGATCGGCGTGGATCATGAGCTGCAGCCACAGCCGCAGTTCGGCGACGTGGCAGGCCCACTCCATAACGTCAACGCCATAGAGGCTGGTGCGGACGATGTCACGGTTGAGCTCGTAGGCAGTTGGGTTCTGCCCGACGAACGCGTCAGCGCGCAGCCGCAGGTCGGCGAGGATGTTCATCATGCCGACGAGGAACGAGCCCGAGCCGCACGCCGGATCGACGACGGTCACGTCCTCCAGCAGCTCGGCAACGCGGGGCCACAGGTCTTCGCCGGCGATGGCGGCATCGGCCGCGTGCTTCTCGTCGGGTTCGAGCGAGAACGCGAGTTGGTAGATGAGGTCGCGATGCTCCTCGCCGAGGTGGTTGCACAGGTAGTCCGAGAGGGAGAGGCGGCACATGAGGTCGATCTCGGTGCGCGGGGTGTAGAAGATGCCGGCGGCGCGCTGCTTCTCGCGATCGCCGGCGGTATCGGCGCCGGGCTCGCTGATGTTGACGAGCGATTCGTACACGCGCCCGATCATCTCGGGGTCAACGGCGACCTCCTGGTCGAGCGGGCTGTCCTCGGAGATGGTGAAGTTGTAGGCCTCGAGGAAGCCCGCCCGGGCGGTCAGGTCCTCCGAGGCGTGCAGCAGCGAGTCGAAGTAGCTGTCGGGGATGGCGAAGTCGCCCGCGTGGTTGCGGTCGAGATCGGCTTCGGCGAACAGCCCACCGTTGAGGTAGGGCGCCTCACGCAGGGCCCTCCGCAGGTCCTCGAGCATGTAGTCGAGCTTGAGGATCTCGCTGGCGGTCGCGGCATCCTGGAAGGCATTGAAGAACAGCGGCCGCAGCCACCGATCGTAGAAGCTGTCATCGCCGCCATCCGTGGCCGCTTGGTAGCGCTGCCAGTAGTGCGCCATGAAGTCGGGATCGTCGGCGATCCACTGTTTGCGCTGGACGAAGTAGATAAACATGAGCCAGCTGAGTATGCGCAGTGCGAACTCATGCACCCAGTCGCGGTCGTCAACCTGGTCGGCGAGGCAGTCCTCCAGGTCGAAGTAGCGCTGCTTGAACTGATCGAAGAAACTCTGGGTGACCTCCTCGACACTGAAGGCGATGTCGTGGCGGCGGTGGATCTCCGCCGCGGTCATCCCATCCGCCTCGGCTGGCTCGAGGCGGACGCGCGCAAAGCGGTCGATGGCGGTACGCAGCCGGTCGCCGGGGCTTACGGCGATGCGGCGCAGGACGTAGCGCTGCGCGCGGCTGCGGTCCTGGGCCTGCGCGCGGCTGCGGTCCTGGGCCTGCGCGCGGCTGCGGTCCTGGGCCTGAGCGCGGCTGCGGTCCTGGGCCTGAGCGCGGGTGCGGTCCTGGGCCTGAGCGCGGGTGAGGCGCCGGGGGCTGACGAAATGCCAGTGGCGCTGGTCGGGGTCGGAGAAGATCAGGAGACAGTTCGGCCAGCGCTCATCGTGGACGACCTTCTGGGCAACGGCCCGCTCGTCTGTAAGGCGCAGTGGGACGGTCTCGCCGTGACGGATGGCGCAGTAGATGATCACGAAGCCCTCGACCCCATTGCGTTCCTCGCCAAAGTCGAGCCGGAGCGCGCCCCGCCCCCCCATTGGCGATGATGACCGGGCCCGGCGAGCCCTCGGGGATCGCGTCCTCCATTGCCTGCGACCAGTCATCGCGCGCGACTGCCACCGGCTGTTCCGGCACGATGCGGTAGTTCAGATCCGTCAGGAGCCGCCGCAAGACGTCGAGCTTGTTCGCCCGGCCGTCCCCGCGCAGTTCCTCGAAGGCGTGCTGAACGACGCGCATGGTGTCGATGCTGGGCGCATGGTCCATACAGATCACTCTGCCCCTGCTTGTGCTACCCGGTCGAGTGGACGACGATCGGTGCGCTCCGGCACTTGGTGTGGGTGTCCGGCGGGGTCTGGGCGACCGGGCTGCTGCCATTTTCGCAGCCCCCACACGCCGCGGCGAAACCGGACGATCTCAGCAGCCTCGCCGAGGCGCTTGAGGGCCGTGCCGAGCTGGGCCCGCATCGTCGCCTCGGGCGTGGGCCCACCGGTTATCAGCCAGCCACGCTCAATGGCCCGCCGGGTGAGCTCGGTTGCGCCGAGGGGCTCACCCGCCTCTTGAAGGATCATCTGCGCTGCTTCGAGGGAGGTCACGTCATCCATCCCCCAGCAACAGCCAGTTCCTCATGGTGCACTGCGAGACCTTGTTGGCACGTCGGTCACGGCCGAGTGTTCATTCCCCCTGAACGCGTTGTCTGCACCCCTCGCTCGTGGCCGCGTCACGGCGGCGTCAGGTCGATCTGGCAGTCGCGCAGCGCGTCAAGGTCGATGGCCTGGTCCAGCCTCGCGAGGATGTACTCCAGCAGATCATCCTGGCGCGGCTGACCGAAGACCATGCGGTAGGCGGCAAGCGCGCGCTTGAGCGCAGGCAGGCGCTGGGTCTCGCGACTGAGCGGGAGCATCGGCACATGGCGCTGTATCCGCACCGCGCTTGGCCCGTCATATACCCACCACGGGACAAGCTCAGTCTGGTCGGGACGCCGCCGGTTCTCAGCAGCGGCGAACAGGGAGCGCCAGGGGTCGGTGCCCGGCGAACCAACCAGAGCCTGGAGGGTCACATCGCGCGCGACGCTGCGGCGGATGGCATGGCACTTGTAGCGGTTCACCCGGCCCTCGCGCTGCTCCAGGTCCACGGGGTTCGAGGGCAGGTTCCAGTGGCAGATGCTATGGCAGTAGAGATGGAAGTCGAGGCCCTCCTGGCCGATGGAGGTAGTCGCGAGGATGAACGGTCTGAACGGTGAGTTGAAGGCGCGGCGCACCTCCTGCTTGCGCACGCCGCCCTCCTCCTCTGAGCGCATGTCGCCGAAGCGGAGCGCATACCTGCACCTGATCCGCATCTCCTCGCCGCGCTGCAGTCCGTTCCCCGGTGTCCACGTGAACTGGTCCAGTGGCAGCGGAGCGGCACGCAGTGTGAGCACCTCCGCGATTTCCTCTGAGACCTCCTTCGCCACACGCGCCGGGCCCGCGTCGATGAGTCCCAGACTCTCCCGCAGGACGTGCAGGTACTCGTCCATGACAGCCTGCAGGTTGCCGCCGGCGCAATGGTCGAGCATCAGCTCCCAGTAGCGGGCGCGGTCGTCTCCGCCGGTGGGACTGAGCATCGAGCGAACGTCGTGGAGGTTGAAGAGCGTCCTGAACCCCAGCGCCATGCGCGCCGCGCTGGCGAGCATGTACGCCGGGGCCTCCATCAGGCCATCGGGCGCCTGACGCAGCAATGAGCGTAGCGAGACCGTGCCCGGGCTGGCGAGGGCGATCTTGGCCACGACGTCGTAGAGATCGTCCGGCGGCGGGCCCAACTCCAGCTCACCTGCGAGGCATCGCGTGAACTCCTCGACATGCTCGCCGAAGCGGTCCGGGGCATCGTCCTTTGCCTCTCGGGTCTCGGCCAGCTTCGGCCATGACAGGTCGTCATCGCGGGTGGTCAGCCAGGCCTCGGCGGCCTCGCTGTGGTGCTCGGCGTCGAGTAGCGCCAGCGCTGCCCAGTACCATGCCTCATCAGGCCGCGACTGCCGCCGGGCGTGCTGATGGACGATGGGCTCGAGCAGACCCCGCACCGTCGCTTCGACGCACTTCAGGACATTGCTGAGTGGTGGTATGGCTCCGCCGTCGGCGACGGCCTCGCGCAGGGGGTCGATCGCCGTCGCGAGGGTCGCGCACGGGTAGAGCATACCCAGTACCGGCATCCCGGTCAGGCGGCCGCCCTCGCGCGCAAACTGGAGCAACTGGGCCACGCGCGTGGTCGCTTCCGAGTACCGCACGCGCCGGGCGTCCGCCATCATCCGGCGTTCGGCCTCGTAGCTGCACAGCGTCGCGATGGCCCGCGGTACCATCCCCCACGACGAGAACACCAGCCGCTTGGTGAAGTCACGCAACTCGGGCCGTTCGTAGTCGCCATCCGCACGGTAGTAGGGCATCGACGCCGGTATCCACAGCAGACGCCAGCCACCGCTGTCCAGCATGTCCGCGACCAGCGCGCGCAGCCGTCCGTTCCGAGGGTCGAGTTCAGCGTAGTCTTCGATGGTTTCCTTGCGCAGAAGAGCGCCGTCCGGGAAGTCTTCAGCAACCAGGGCTTCGCCCCCGCCAAGCCGCTCGAGCAGCTTCCGCTTGAGCTTGTAGGCGCCATCCATGACGTTGAGCAGGTACGGGGCCGACTTCCAGTACTCGACGGGCGCAGGTCCGTCCACGGCGGCGCCGATGCGGTCGAAGAGCGCGAAGTCGTGCAACTCGCCGGCGGCGATGGTCAACGCCTCGTTGCCGTCGTCGGCGACCATCTCGTCGCTCGTGTCACGGCCCCGCTCGTTGCGCACCATGACGGGCTGCAGCAGGCCCTCCACACGGTCCCGGGCGGTGCGCAGCGGCCCGGTGCCCTCCTGCGGCACACGGTAGAGCCCGCAGCGGTAGGCGGTGAGCGCCTCCTCGAGTTCCGCGACGGATGCGTCGTCCTCGCCCAGCAGGAAACGCGAGACTGCGACGAAGTCTTCGTAGTGGTCGTCCTCCTCGTCTCCGGAGGAGGTGTACATCTTGTAAGGCGTGGCGGAAAGCAGCAGCAGGTGGGCGTCCGGCCAGTTCAGCAGCCGATGGGCCAGGTAGGTCTCTTCATCAGTGCCGTCGAGGATCTGCCGGTAGCGCTGGAACTCGTCGAGGATGATCAGGTCGGGCTCAAGGGCGTCCACGCACCTCTCCGCCAGGATGCTGCGCAGGGCCGCGATGAGGTCTCTGCGCGCGTACCAGGCTTCGTCGGAGGGCTTCTTCGAAGCGAAGGCCGCGCACCATCGCTCACACTGCTCGCGCAGATCGAGCCGCTCCTGGATGGCGTCCACGAACCGGCTCTCAAGCCATTCGTCGAGTTCCGCTTCGAGCACCCAGGCGAGGGTGCCCTCCCAGCCCGGCGCACTGCAGCCGCACATGAAGAACTCGGTCGCCCCACGCAGAGAGGACAGACCCCAGAGCGGGTCGAGCATCCGCCAGAGGAGCGCTCGTTCGCTGGCTCGCCCTGTACTTGAGCGAAGGTCAAAGGACGTCCCAGGCGTTAGTGCGATGAAGTTCACCCGCCGCTGCTGGATGTCGGGGGCCTCCAGTGGCATGAGCGTAATGCGGGTGCACAGGGCGTCGGCGTCTTCGTCCTCGAAGAAGTTGATGCGGTTCAGGTTCTGCCGTGCGATGTCCTGGTTGGCGCACACATAGAGCACATCGATGCGCGACACGTCTTCCTTCAGGTGGTCAATCGCCCGCGCCATGACGCCGCGGGCGACCAGCGTCTTCCCGAGGCCCACCTCATCGGCTACCAAGAACCGGCGAGAGCCGCCATCAGTGAGGAACAGGCGCTCGAAGGCGTAGTCAACGGTCCGCCGTTGAAAGTCCTTGAGCGGGGCCAGCACCGGTGCAGGATCGAAGTCGTCCAGCAGATCGCGCGTGTCAGTCACGCAGTTGCCGTGCCTCCTCGAATGCCCGCCAGAGCTGTGCGAACTCCGCGGGCACGATCGCGCTTCCCTCCGGGGTTGCCATGAGCCGTCGCATCAGGTCATCGATCTCGTCAAGCCGCTCTGGGCGGGCGCTGAAGGCTGCCACCAGCTCCTCCAGCAAGGGCAGCGCATCGACGCCCCACCCATGGCCGTCGCTTCTGCGCCAGCCGCCCACGCCGATGGCTTCGAGGTCCACGTCGGCGTCCTCCCAGAGCAGCATCAGCAGGTAGCGCAGGAAGCCATCGCTGTCTTCGAGCAGCGAGGCCAGCAGCCGATCCTGACGCTGGTCGGGCATCGTCCCACCGTGCAGCGGCAGGTTCATCACGAAGCGCGTGGCCTCGTCCTCAACCTTGATCTCGAAGAGCATGAACGTGGTCAGCGTCGCCAGCGAGACGCCCGTGAACACGACGGGATCGCCCTGCCACAGTCCCGAGGCATCTTGCAGGTTCCACTCACGCTCGAGGGAGATGGGCCAACACTCAACCTCGGCCCCCTCAGGTGCGGCGCCCGAGGTGTCGCCGGCCTCGACGACCAAGTCCCATCTGTCCTCCCCGGCGGGCACAATGCGCAGGGAGGGCTGCAGCGAAGCAAGCTCCCGGCGTACACTGTCCAGGCGGCGCTGTAGCGTGTCGTCAACGCGCTCGGGCTCGTCCGGACGCTGGTAGGGCACAATCATGTCCCGGAGCGATGCCTCGCCGCCAATGCCGTCATCGGCCGGCGGGAGGACGCGGTCGATGCCAATGTCTTCCCGATCGCCGCGCAGTTCGACACAGAACTCCACGTTGTGGCCGCCGAACGCCGCGTCCGTCGCGTTGGCAGAGCCGACGGTCAGGCGGACCTTGTCCCCGCGCTCGGTCAGGATGACCTTGGCGTGCAGTCCGTGCAGCGTCTCGCCGGCTGCGGGCTCAGTGACGGTCAGCGCTGCATCGGCGTCCTCGGTGGCTTCGTCCTCGGCGGCTTCGTCCTCGACGCGGTCGTCGCGCCAGTAGTAGAGCTGCTGTCCCGCAAGCACGTCCATGGTCTCGTCGCTGAGCCCGTCCAGAGCCTCGGCCCGGGAGATCAGGACGCTGTCGCGGACATCCTCGAACAGCGTGCAGACCGTCGCATCGCTGAGGAAGGGCGAGATGACCAAGCGCCGGTCGGCCCAGCCGGTGAGAAGACTCTCGTATCGGCCCACACCGATCGGGCGATAGCGCTTGCGTGCCACGCGATGGGGTCGCTCGAACCACACGCGGCTCATCTCGGCGGCCAGCGCCCTGATCGCGTCCTTGCGCGGGCCGTCGAGGGGCGTCACACACAGGTCCGGCAGCGCCGCCACGAAGTCAACCAGCGGCTCGCGGAAGTTGCGTTCGGTGTCGGTCAGCCAGCCGTCCATCGCTAACATGGTGTCCCACGCGCGGTCCAGTGTCAGGTTCCGCGACAGCACGACGAGGCGGTAGAAGCGCTCCTTGGGGTCATCGGTGGCTCGGTAGCGGACCAGCCACGTCTTCGGGTGGAAGACGCCCCCGTTGGGCGCCTGCACTTCGGCGACCACAGGCTCGAGCATGGCGAACAGCCTGGAGTACTGCCGTGGCGCCGCGATCTGCGCCTGCTGGCAGAAGACGGTCATGCGCCGCGCAACCTTTTGCAGCGAGGCCAGCGCCTGCACCGGGTCGGGCAGCCCGTCCTCCTCCACATCGAGTGAACCGAAGGCCATCGCCACCGGGGCCATCAACAGGGCGACCAGGTCCAGAGAATAGGTGGTCGCGACCGCCAGGTCGACCTCGTACCCGGCCGGCGGGATGAGCGGCTCGAGGTAGAGCTGCCGGCGCCCGGGCTCAAGCATCCCGCTCACGCCCCAGGCCCTCGACGATGTCCGCGATGATGGTGCGCACCGTTGCCCAGCGGAAGTCGAGTGTGTTGACGGTGCCGGGCGCGGCCCAGCGCTCCAAGCGCCGGCCCCCATGCACCCGGGCGCGTCGCCCCTTCACGCTGACCTCTCGCTCACTCACGAGTCGGCGGGCCTCGTCGCTATCCGCGAGCCCCCTCAGGTCACTGAGGCTCAGGACCATCGTTCGCCAGGTGCTCTCAAACCGCAGTGCCCCGCCGCCCGGCCGCCGGCCCTGGATCGCCAGCCATTGGCCATGGTCGGAATGCTGACCATGGGCATGGCGTCGGGGCTCGTTCTCATCAGCCCACGCGCTGAGTTGATCGCGGTAGCCCTCGGCCAACTCATCGTTCTCGCGCAGCTCGGCGAGGATGAGCGCATACAGGAGATCCGCCGCCTTCATCAGCTCTGCGAACGAACGGGCGCGGTCGATCGCTGCGACGAGGTCGGCGGGCAACGAGGCAATCTGTGGCAGCTCCCAGACGGGTCCGACTTCACGCTCCACCGCGTGACGGTCCAGGAGCTGCGCCAGCAAGGTCGGCGTATGCAGTTCCATGATGCGGTCGTGCAGGAACGACGCTTCGTGCGTTCGCAGGCGCAGGGAGGTCGGCTTGGGCCATTCATCGGGCGGGTCGGGAAGCTTTGGGTGCCAGTTGCGCGGCGCCGCGACCTCCTGCAGGACCTCGGTGTCACCCCAACGACGGAGCTTCAGGCGCTCGTAGAAGCGATCCAGGCTGGCATAGTACTGGCCACGTGTCCCCCCATAGCGGCGGATGCCCCAACTTGCGAGCCCCGTCCAGTAGATGCCGCTAGGCATCAACTGCAGCGAACGGCCTGAGCGCGCGCCGATGATTCCCTCTTCATCGGGGGCGGCGTGCGCAAGCGACTCGATGATGTCTGCTTCAGAGTCGCGAGCCCGTTCAGCAATGCGGTGCGAAGGCACTTTCTGCTCTTCGAGGTCCAGGTACATCCATGGTACGAAGAGCATGTAGCGGGCGCGCGTCTGGATGGTGCTGGTGCCAGGGAAGAAGAAGTCGGAGAAGGCATCGCGGATGGTGCCGACGCCCAATTCGTCGAGCGTCTCAGTCTCACGCCAACTGCTCAGCAGCTCCATCATCCGGCGCTGCTGATGTTCAGACACGTCCACCCAGCTTAACGTCGATGGCACAATGGCCCCCCGCTCAAGCACTGGAGTCCGGCCTTGGGGGAGATCAAGGACCGCATGGGAATGCGTCAAGTGCTGCTCTTCGACGAAGAGCCCTCGCAGACCTGCCCGCCCGCACTTGGTGGCAATGCCGACGATCGAGAATCACTCAGAGGAAGGACACCGCCGCGGCCACGACGAACCGGGTGCCTGCGCCGACCCGCCGACTCCCTGCAGGGGGGGAAGTGAATCACCATCCATGCGAACGCACGTTGAGTTCAGCCTGCGCGATTCCCTCAAGGATGTCCGTCCGGATCTGCTGCTCCGCTACCTGGAGGTATTCCAGGAGGAGTACGAGCGTACGCAGAGGCAGTCCCGATCCAAGCAGGTGGAACGAGCGATCAGCGACCTTGAGGCGGGCAAGGCGGGTGCCGCTCACAAGAAGCTGGTGACGGCCACGTCGAGCAGCGCGGTGCTGGGGGCGCTGCTGGAGGGTCCGCTCAAGTGCGTGAATGACTTCGACTGCCCCAGAGGGCGTGCGGTGCTGCAGCGGGCGATCGCGGAGAACGCCATCGGCATCCCCGCGGAGACGGACCCGATCACGGCCGGCATGGTGCTGATGCTGGACCATCCGGAGGCTTTCAGCGACACCATCGCGATCTTCGCGGTCGAGCAGACCGAGGACTGGCGGCTGTTTCGCGGCGCTGAGCCGCGCGCGGTTGACGTGTTGAAGAAGGACGTTGCCGCGCTGGCGGACGACTTCAGCAAGGAGCTCAAGAAGGGCGGTCTCTCGGGCAAGTGCGTCGGGCAGGTGCATCGGCAGGCCGAGCGGGTCATCATCGAGCTCGCGCATGAACGCTATGTGGAGGCGCTCCGGACCTTCCGTGGTCGGCAGATTCAGGTGGACTGGCAGCGACCCGTACAGCATGCTCGCCTGGTCTACCGGCCGTCAACTGGGCTCCTCAAGGTCAAGGTGTTCCGCAACGATGAGGACCTGATCAACCCGCTGCTACGGTCTGTGGGTGCACGTCTGTTTGGCTGGGAAGGCTATTTCCTCGGAGAAGGGGCAGTGCAGCTTGATCTGGACGTGTTGCGGGAGCAGCCGGAGTTGCCTGGTTCACGTTCGGACTGGCTTGAGAGCGTCGAGATCATCCGACTCGGGTTCGGGCTCAAGGGGCGGTGCCTGGTTCACGTTCGGACTGGCTTGAGAGCGTCGAGATCATCCGACTCGGGTTCGGGCTCAAGGGGCGGGACAGGGCGACTGCTCGCCTTGACGCCATACGCACGCAGGACCTCTATGCGATGATGAACGAGTTCTATGTGAGCCCAGCAGTCATGAGTATCCATCACGCGCGTATGCGGTTCAAGTTCAAAGGGGAAGGCAATACGGGTCAGCGCACGGTCGCGTTGACGAGGCCAGACACCACGAACCTTGGCGAGGATGACTACGATCGGGTCATCGAGCAGTACCTCGTCAGACTGGGGATCATGAATGGACCAGAAGCTCCTGACACTGATTTCGAGCCTGATCGGCAGGCCCGAGAGGCGAGTCTTGCGATGGCGGGACCTGGAGGGCTCTTCGCCGGCATCTATTGACGAGGCGGTCGAGGCAGGACTCCTCGCCAGATCGAAGGACGAAGCCAGTCACGTCGTCGATCCTCGCTATGGTTCTGGTCCCATCCCGGTCGTGTATCGCCACGGCAGATACTACCTGCACCTGACCGACCCCGATGGGCCAGCAGAGGTCGAGGTCCCGGCCGAGCACCTGAAGATGTTCGAGCTGGAGACTGAGTGCGTCCTCGAGGCGCTCGCGAAGGCCAACGAGATCGAGCCTGCCGTCAGGCACTGCGCGAGCGGGCTGTGGATTGTCGGGCACGTAGACCGCGAAGGTGACGAACACTTCGTCCTGTTCGCGCCCGTCGGGCTGACCGTGGATCTCGTCTGGGCGATCGAAGAGGCGCGAGCGACGCTGCACTTTGACACGGCGATGCTGCTAGCGACGCTGCACTTTGACACGGCGATGCTGCTGACCGCGAGCCCCGAGACCGTCGAGGGCAGTGCCATGCGCCTCAAGGAGCGCGGTGTGACCTGCTACGTGTTGCCCGAAGTGCTCGGCGACGACCTCACGCTGCGCCTGCCGGCTGCGGCGCCAGCACTTCTCGAAGTCGATGCCATCACGCACACCGCGCGGTGGCGGGGCCAGCGCCTGGACTTGGGCGATACGCACATGCTCATGCTGGAGGAGCTGGTCCGCGGGCTGGGTGAGGATGTCAGCATGGCTGACCTGTGCAATGCTGGAGGCCTGCGACGCGAGGACCAGGACGTCCGGAAGTCTATCATGCTCATCCGGCGGGCCATCTTGGCAGCCGGGGATGCCGTTGGTGAAAGACCGCCAGAGGACGTGGTCAAGAACGTCCGTGGCGTCGGCTACACGCTGGCCCTTCAGCCCTGGCAGGTGAATCTCAGCACGTGACAGAGGCAGTGTGGCTGGGCTCTGGTGCCAGGCCTGACGCGTGGTATACTTGGCCCATCAGCAGCTACGTCGCAGCTTACGATGAGGCACAGATGAGGCTTGGACGGGTCGAGAAGGCCATCCTCGACGTACTCGAAGACGATCACCAGCAGACGCTCCGGCAGGTCGTGGAGCGCTGCCACGTGCGGCTCGCCGAACCCGGCGACGAATTCCGGCCACCCTCCCGCTCGCTCTACGAGTCATGCCGCCGCGCGGCTCACAAGCTCGCCGAGAGGGGCCTGATCGTGATGGGCTTCGCCCCTCGAACCACGGCCCGAACAGCACGTGGCTGCACCGCTGTCATCAGGGAAGAAGGCGTCCGGACTGGCGGCCATCGCAGTCCGATGGCGTCTGGGCTAAGGAGCGCGTCGAGGAGGCCGTGCTCGACGTGGCAAGAAAGCTGGGGCCGTCCCCTCGTATGTGCTCCGCGAGCGCGCACACGAGCGTGTGAGCGGCACGACGTGGCCCTCCAGTCGCGGGCACACAGCCATCTCTCGCGCCATCGGCTGATTCGTGCGACGTGGGCGCCTCACCATCGAGCGCACCGGCCGCGACCGCTCCCATGACGGTCACGCGCCGCAAGGACACCCCATGACAGTTGCCGGGAAAGGTGAGTATCTGCCGGGCCAGCAGAACGCGAATGGCCCATGAAGGGCCCGCCGAGGGCGGCGCATGAGGTGTTGCACCGTGAAGGTTACGCCGTGACAGTCCCTGCTGCGAAGGTTACTCCATGACGGTGGCCGAAGAAGAGCCGAGGTCCGTCGGCGAGACCGATCCCGGTGCGGGCTTGGGAACTCCTCCCGAGCAGCCGCCGCGGGAGTGTTGTGCTTTAGGCGCAACCCCTTGATGGAGCCTCCTCCCAACGCAACCCCATGACGGTCTCCCGAAAGACGCCCGGCCTCTTGGACGCCCCCTCAGTCTGCGCCTTCGCTGCCGGTGCGCTGCCGGTGGGCTGGCGGTCTGCTGCGAACTGACTGCGCACCCGCTGCGTTCCCCGCCGCTCCCGCTCCCTCACCCATGAGTTCGTCAGCCGGGAGTTCAGGCTATCGGTGCACACCCGCCGAGTGGCTGTACTAGCCGGCCGGCAGGGCCTCACTACGGGCACGCTCAGGACCCCGCAGGACCGAGAACAAAGTCCGAACGAAGTAGAACGTGATGGAACTGACGTCCCCCTCGCGTATGGCTAAACTCGTCCCCGACGCTTGAGGACGCACTGCCGACGGGGATGTCATCATGAAGCTGACGCAGGCGACCGACCGGTTCCTCCGGCACATCGACGAGGTGCGACGCCTCTCGGAGGGCACGCAGCGGGCGTACGCAAGTGACCTCCGCCACTTCGCCCGGTTCGTCCACGAGCAGCTCGGCGACCCGCAGGTGGAGCGCATCGACCTCGAACTCCTCGAGGACTACGTCGGCACCTGCGACCACTTGGCTGCACGCACTGTGCGGCGCCGGCTGAGCACGATCTCGTCGCTGCTGCGGTTCATGCGCGACCGCGGCCACCTCGACGCCAACCCCGCCGATCTGCTGTATCGCCCACGCGAGCCCAAGAGCCAGGCGGTGTGCTGCACCGAGGCCGATCTGGAGCAGCTGCTGGCGCAGGTCACCGATCCGGCCCAGCGGACCATGCTGCTGACCGCGGCCGCCGCCGGCCTGCGGCGCTCGGAGACCCTGAACCTCGACGTAGCCGACATCGACCTGGAGGCCGGCTACCTGCGCGTTCGTGGCGGCAAGGGCCAGAAGGACCGGACCGTGCCGCTCACCCCACAACTCCGGACGGCTCTGCGCGAGCACCTGCTGCGCCGTGACGAAGCCCGAAGCGACGCGCTGTTCCCCAGCTCGGCGGGCACCAGGATCTCGCCAACGCAGCTCCAGAGGCTGTTCAACCGCTGGCTGGCCGCGGCCGGTCTCGAGGGCAAGGGATACACGCTGCACTCGCTGCGTCACGCGGCGGCCACGCGCTGGATGCGCGCAGGCATGAACTTGCGTGACGTGCAGGAGCTGCTGGGCCACGAAGACGTGAGCACCACCAGCCGCTATCTCCACGCCAGCCCCGAGCACATCCGCAGCGAGATGATCCAGAAGGTGCCACCCGTCGGCACCGGGCCACCACAGCCGGCCCCCGAGCCCGACGTTCCAAGCCTCGGCCTGACGCCGGAGATGGCGCAGGGGCTGGCACTACTCGGGAAGCTCGCCCAGGCCTCAGAGCTGCTCAACGCCGTGCAGGACCGAGGGGAATCACGATGACTGCAGCCCGGAACCGCGATGAACTCAAGCAGGCCATCCATGATATGGCGCGGCGCGCCCCACAGGGCGCCTACCGTGGGGCCGGATACACCGGTGACCTGCGGCGCAAGGGGAACAACCTTGTGGGCCTGTGCTGCTTCCACGAGGAATGCACCCCGAGCCTGCACATCACCGTTGAGGGCGATTACGCCGGCATGTTCAAGTGCTTCGGCTGCGACGCCCGTGGCGATCTCTTCAGCTTCTACCAACGGTATCACGACTGCGACTTCGGGGAAGCGGTGGCGGGACTGCAACAGGCGCTCGGGATCGCCCCACCGTCCCCCCGAAGCAAGTCGGCGCCCGAGGTCGCGCGCACGGTGTACAAGATCCGCGGTGTCAGCGGGGCGCTCATCGCCGAGCACGTGAGGATTGACCGCGCGGACGGCGTCAAGTCGTTGTTCTGGCGGCGCGACGGGAAGTCCGGCCTGGCGGGGTTGAGAACCCCTGACCTGCCACTCTACCGTGCGGAACTGCTCACAGCCGCACCCGCCGGGACGACCGTCGTGCTGGCGGAAGGGGAGAAGGCTACAGACGCCCTGACCGCGCACGGCATCCTCGCTCTCGGCACCGTCACGGGTGCCGGGTCAACGCCCAGCAACGAGACCCTTCGCCCACTGGCCGCGTTCGCGGTTGTCCTCTGGCCCGACCGCGATTCCGAGGGCGAAGCGCATATGCAGCGGATCGGTGACCGTCTGCTCGCACTCGGCTGCCGCTCGGTGCGAATGGTGGATTGGCCGGATGCCCCGCTGCACGGCGACGCGGCCGACTTCGATGGTGACGTGAGCGAGCTGGTCGGGGCCGCCAAGCCGTACGAGCCGCGAGTGGAATACCACTGGAGCGACCTGGGCAACGCCCGCCGGCTGGCGGCGCGCTACGGCGATGACCTGCGCTACAGCTACCCGGCACGGTGCTGGTACGTGTGGGATGGACGGCGCTGGGCGCGCGACACCACCGGCCAGGCCGACGCCCTCGCCAAGGAGACCTCCACGGCCGCCTACGCTGAACTGGCCGACCTCGACGAGGACACCGCCGAGAGATTCGTGCGCTTCCTCACACGCTCTGAAGGCGAACGCGGCCGGCGCGACATGCTGGCCTCGGCGCAGTCTGAGCCGGGCATCCCCATCCTCCCCGAGGACCTTGACACCGACCCACAGTCGCTCACGGTCCTCAACGGCACCATCGACTTGGGGAACGGCGACCTGCGACCGCACCGCCGTGAGGACCTGATCACGCGCCTGGCGCCCGTGACCGGCGACCCCGACGCGGACTGCCCGCGCTGGCGCTCCTTCCTCGACAGAGTGCTTGGCAGCGATCCCGAACTCATCGAGTTCGTGCGGCGAGCGGTAGGCTACAGCCTTACCGGCGACACCACCGAACAGGTCTTCTTCCTGCTCCACGGCACCGGCGCCAACGGCAAGTCAACCTTCCTCAGGGTGCTCGAAACGCTGCTGGGAGAGTACGCGCACCGCGCCTCCTTCGAGACCTTCTTACTTCAACGCATCTCCGGCGGCCCGCGCAACGATATCGCCGCCCTGGCAGGTGTGCGGCTGGCCGTCGCCGTGGAGGCCGACGCGGGACGGCGCCTCGCCGAAGTCACCCTTAAGGAGTTGACCGGCGGCGACACCGTGAGGGCGCGCTTCCTGTACCAGGAGGGCTTTGAGTTCCGGCCCGCGTTCAAGCTGTGGCTGGCCTGCAATCACAGACCCGATATCCGCGGCACCGACCACGCGATATGGCGTCGGATTAGGCTGATCCCGTTCACCGTGACCATCCCGCCGGACGAGCAGGACAAGGACCTGGAGGGCAAGCTCACCGCCGAACTGAGCGGCATCCTGAACTGGGCGCTGGCAGGGCTGCGCGATTGGCGGATCAACGGCCTGGGCAACGCGGCGGCCGTGACCGCCGCCACCGCAGCCTATCGTGACGAGCAGGACGTGCTCGCCGCCTTCCTGGGCGACGCGTGCGTGGTGCAACCGGCCGCTGAGGCTGCAGCCGCCGACCTCTTCCGTGCCTACCAGGCCTGGTGCGACGCCGCCGGCGAGAAGCCTGGTTCTCAGACAACCTTCGGGCGCCGACTGGCCGAGCGCGGCTTCCGGCGAGAGAAGAGGTCGGGGCGCATCTGGTGGTGCGGCCTCGGGCTGCTTGACGTCGGCTTCAAGGACAGTCGCGACAGTTAAGGACGGTTGCACAGCAACAGCCGTCCCCAAGCGCCCAACCGCCACAGCGTGGCGAGAGCGGGGTGTAGAGGCGAACATGGACTGCTCACCAGGACGGTTAAGGACGGTTGGACCGATTCTGCAGGAAGGCCATGGAGCACATGCCCGCGCGTGGAGAGAGTGTCGCCAGAGGGTCCTCACCGTCCTGACCGTCCTTAGAGTGGCGATCGGACGCCGAGCGCCGCCTGCCATGATGGGCACCGAAGAGCACGCTGCACTGCCCGAGGATCGGCTGTGCGGGCAGACGGGAGAGGAGGTACGGCAAGGGTTGTCCTTGATGGCGACAGTTTGGCGAGTGACCCCATGAACGAACCTGGAGGGATGACGATGAGCGAGAACATCTGTGGTGCACGAACCCGTGGCGGAGGCCCGTGCCGGCATCCTGCCGGCTGGGGGACTGACCTCGACCAGGCGCGATCCGCCCGCAGTTGACAAGTATGGCACACGCCGGAGACCGGAGGGAGGTACATCGCATGATGAGCACGCGGCAGTCTCACGGAGTGCGGGCGGGGCTGGGCGTGGGCGCGCTGCCGGACGGCCTGCAGCGAGCTGGCTGTTGCCGGTGCGTGCCTGTCGGCGCGTAGGCCCGCACATACAGCCGCAGCACCATCAAAGGAGTTGGAGTGCATGTCTGACGCACAGCACACCGAGGAACTCGAGCACTGGGAGCAAAGCCCCGCAGTCAAGGAGTTCAGGAAGTGGGTGGACAGCATGCCGCAGCCGAACGCTGAAACGGTCATCCACGTCGTACTCGACCCCGAGTCAGGCGAACTGCTGCATGACTGGGGATTGGCAGTCGGAACCTTCAATGACGAAGACACCCGTGACGGCTGCTGCCTGGACGAGAGTGTTGCGGTCCTCTTCAACGTGAAGTTCGCCCACGACGGCCCCATGCAGGGCATACCTGCTCAGTTCGCGGTCGAGATGCCGCCCAGCAGTGCCGCCGCGCTCGGCATGTCGCTGCTGACCGAGGTCATGCGCGAGCACCCTGAGCGCGTCCGCGGCCTTCCGCCGCTCTACCACGACCTCGAGCACCTCGCCGATGACCTGAGGGCGTACCGCGAGGCCAACGGGCTGCAAGCGCCCCCGCGCAGGGAGTGGCCGGACGCAGCCGACGCGACCTCGTGAAGTCGCTCTGAGGTCGCGCGACGAGCGCGAAGTGCCCGGCCCATGTGGACCGGGCACTTCGCGTGTTGGCACGCGGCGCACGTCCCGGTGTCGGAGTGGGCGCGCCAGCACATGCGCACCGAGCGGGGCCAGCCGCTGGACCTGGTCGCCTACCCGCACGTAGTGGCGCCGATGGACGACCGGGCCAGCGAGAAGGGCCTGATGTGCGGATCGCAGACGGGCAAGACCACGGTTGCCCTGTCCTGTGTGTATCACTTCTGCGATACCTGGCCGGTGCGCGTCATCTACACGATGCACACCGCGACGGCGGCGCACGACTTCTCGCGCACCCGGGCCAAGCCCGCTATCGAGGCCAGCCCCCACCTGATGGCGCGGATGGGCGGCATCGACAGCGCAGAGACCAAGGAGTTTATCCACGATGGGGGCAGCCGCTCGGCCATCTTCTTCCGAGGCGGCAGGCGGAGAGCGGCGCCATCAGCGAGCCGGCGGACATGCTGGTGCACGACGAGGTGGACTTTTCGCGCCCGGACATTCTCAGCCTCTATCGCTCGCGCACGGCGGCGTCACGGTGGGCGCTTCGGATTGCGGTCGGGACGCCCACGATCCCGGGGTTCGGCGTGTCAGCGCTGTGGGAGGACAGCTCGCAGTCGGAGTGGCTGGTACGGTGCCCGGTGTGCGGCGACGAGCGTCCGCTGACGTGGCCGGACAGTATCGCCACCGACGCCGAGGTGCCGTTCTACCTGTGCGCGCACGGCCACGAGCTGACCCGCGAGACTATCCGGGCCGGACGCTGGGTGGACGGGCGTACCGGCGGGAAGTTCACGTGGCGCATGTACCACTTCGGGCGGATGCTGCTCTCGATGTGGCCGGCGGCGCGGATCGCGGCGGCCTTCGACGAGCTCGAGTACCAGGACTTCCCCGAGCTCTTCTACAGCCAGGTCCTGGGCCTCCCCAAGGCCAGCGGCGACCTCGCGCTCAACGAGGACGTGCTCGCTCAGGCGATGGTGGGCTTCCCGTCGTGGGAACGCAGTAAAGAGGCAACCTTCGCGGGCTGCGACCAGTCCAGCGCGGAGAACCAGCACCGGGTGCTCATCGGCACCCTCGACACCGACGGCTGTTTGGCCGACGTGCACCTGGAGGTGTGCGGCTGGGACCGGCTCGCCGACCTTATGCAGCTCTTCCGGATCGAGCGCCTGGTCATCGACGCGCTGCCCGAGACCAGCAAGGCGCGCGAGTTGCAGCAGCAATTCCCCAGCCGCGTCTACCTAGCCTACTATCCGACCATGCCGGTGGAGGCGGCGACGACCGAGAACATCGTCCTCGACCGGCGTAGCAAGAAGGTCGACCTCGACCGCACCGCGACGCTGGACGTGAGCGCGCGGCGGCTGAGGACCGAGCAGGACGCCTTCTGCGCGATGGACGGGGCTACGCGCAAATCCCTTGCCACGCGACGAGCGCCACCCGACGAACGCCGGAGCGGGCACCCTACGCGCACGCGCGCTTCGGCCTCGACCTGCCCGAGAGCCCGGCCGACGTAGCCGATGCCCTGGCGTTCGGCCTGGCCAGGCTGCGGTGGCTGGCAGCCGACCGCCAAGCGGCCATGCCGCTGTGAAGCGGGCGACCAGGAGGAGGGCAGTCGGGAGGTGCGATCGTGGCCCCCGCCGACCTGCCGAAACTTGTCGGTTTCGGCGGGGTGTTGGCCAGCGGATCGACGGGCAGACAGAGTCGGTGCAGGTTCAGTGATAATTCGGCGCAGATTGGCCTTCGGCAAGGACTCGGCGAACGCTCGGCGGTGAAGGAAGCCTAGTCGCGCCAGGACGGCCGTGAAGCAGCGACAGGGGCAAGTGCTCTTTGACTCTCCTTCACGATTCTGGCCCTTGACGTGGCTTGACGACCGCGCAGCGATCGGCGGGACCAAACCGCCCCCAAACCGCGACCAAACCCGGACCAATCCCGCACAAGCTGCTGGGACTTACGTGCGAAGATAGTACGCTATTTCGCTCTTCACTTGACAAGGGCCACTTCGACCGCTAATATAATACGGAGAATATAGAAAGAGCGTATTGAAGGGGCGGTCGCGGTGGCCAAGGGGAGACTTCCGCAGGTATTGACTGACGACCAGCTCGCCGCGCTTCTTCGGCAGGTCAATGTGCGCACCAAGACCGGCCTGCGCAACAAGGCAATGCTCAAGGTCATGGCCTACGGCGGGCTTCGGGTGTCCGAGGTCGTGGCCCTCAGCACGAAGGACGTGCGCCGCGACGGCGGGCGCATTGTCCTTGAGATCCGCGACGGGAAGGGCGGCAAGGATCGGACGGTGCCGCTGCCCGATCACGCTGCCGAGACCCTCGAGGCGTGGCTGGCCAAGCGGGAGGAGCTGGGGATCGGCAACGGGCATGTATTCTGCACGGTCTCCACGGGCACCAGCGTTCATCCGGTGGCGACCTCCGCGGGCTTGGCCGCCGGCGAGGTCACGGAGACAGCACTGACACCTGGCGGGCCGATCGCCGCGCGCTACGCGCAGACCCTCGTGCCGCGTCTCGGCGAGAGGGCGGATCTCGAGCAGCGCGTGACGCCTCACGTCCTCCGGCACACCGCGGCGACGCGCCTCTTGCGCGAGACCGGGAACCTGCGCGTGGTGCAGGACTTCCTCGGGCACGCGAGCGTGAGCACCACGCAGGTGTACACACACGTGCTGGCCGATGAGGTGGCCGCTGGCGTGGACGCGGTGGCCGATGTGGAAGCCGATGATGACGGCGCGGACGAGGCCGACACCTTGGCGGCGCAGGTGCTGGCCGCGCTGCCCGCAGAGGTGCGCGAGGCGCTGGCCCGGCAGCTTGCAGGCGGGGACGGGTAGCCGGTGGAGGGCAGGGCGGAGCTGCTGATGTGGGACGGCACCACCTACCTGCTGCGCCATGAACGGGTGCGCGAGGTGCTGATCGAGATCATTGAGACGGAGGGTGCGTGACACGGACGGGCCCTGCGTCGGCTACTTGCCGAACGGTGTTGTGTGCCGGCGGCGTGGCGAGGTCGAGCGGGCGGCGGTGATCGCCGCGCGAGGAGCTGGCCAGGCTGATGCTGAAACGGCCCGCCGGGACGCTGGGAAGTGCAGTCTGACGGTCCGGTGGCCCGAGTGTCACCCCTTGACGGTGGACGTCTCGGATGACACCCCATGATGGTGTGACCGCAATGGCTAAGGTGAAGGCGACAACTTGTGGCGCGAAGACGCGCGCGGGCACACCGTGCAAGCAGCCCCACGGCTGGGGGACTGATCACTTGGGCGAGGGGCGCTGTAAGCTGCATGGCGGTGCTACGCCGCGCGGGAGCAATAGCCCGCACTTCGTGCATGGCCGGCGGTCCCGGTACTTCGACCCGAACAGCATCGTTGGCTTCGCCGAGTGGCGCGCGTCGGTCGGCGCGGCCCTCGACCTTGAAGAGGACCTGCTTGCCATGATCTACATTGCCCGCGAGTCGCTGCTGCGGCAGGAGCCCGTCATGGTCATGACGCGGGCGGGGCCCGTGGAGATGAAGCCTGGGGCGGACTACTTGACGCAGTGTATGGTCCGCATCGCGCAGTGCGTCGAGAAGCTCTGGAAGAAGAAGGACGGGATCACCGTCCATCTCGAGGTCACCCCCCCGCAGGTGGAGGCCATGTTCCGCGAGGCCGGGCGCATCATCGGGAGGCGCGTGAAGAGCAAGGAGGCGCGGGCGTTGATCGCCGAGGACTTCGCGGCGCTGCGCGACGAGGGGAGGTCGTGACGGTGGCGGGAGGCGCACGGCGACGAGGACTGAGGCCACGAGGAGCTCCACGCGGCGTGGTGCGCGTGGTGCTCAGCGTCATGGGCCGCAAGCCAACCGGCGATGGAGTCTACTTCATCGAGGTGCGCTTCGACGTGCCGCGCGCCCAGGGACTGCGGCTGCAGAGGCGCAAGCGTCTCACGGTCGAGGGGCGCTTGGCACCTCATTGGGACGGCTACCTGTTGACGGAAGCGCGTATCATCGCGGACCGACGAGAGAGCGGCAAAGACCATGAGTGCCGACGACCTGCGCGAATACACGGTGACGCCGGGCTACTGGCCCAACGACCCGCTGAAAGCGACGCCGGAGGAGGGCGCGAGGCGAGGTGAGGCACCCTCCGGAGAGCCCCCGACCGCGCCCCCAGGCGCGAGGAGGGGGACGGTGCCGGGAGTGTCATGGGTGTGTAAGGCCCAGGGGGAGGCCCCGTGCGTGTCTCGGCTGTCGTATGCGCACAGGCCGCGCGCGAGACGGCCTGGCGGGCGGGAGGTCGGTGTGGGGCTGGGAGGCCGGGAGCGCTGCTGCGCGCGTGGGAGTTGACCACGGGCGAACGGATCGACGCTGGCGAGCTGATGGCGGCGGCGCAAGCGGAGTTGCGCGCGGTGGAGGGGCGGCCATGAGCCCGGCGTCGCCCACGTGCACGCTCACTGACGGACGTTGAGCGTGACACACTGCTCTGCCTGAAGCAGTTCACCTGCGACGAGAGCACCCCCCGGCACTTGCCGGATGACCTTGCCGCTGGCGCGCATGACGCCTGGCAGAGAGCACTTGCGGACATCTTCGATGAGTGGGACTGGGCTACCCGACCCGATGCGCCTCCAGCCCAAGGTGCCAAGGATGCTGCGCGCGGCAGCGGCCCACCTGAGGGCGTACCCGCCACCAGGCATGAGCACTCGTGAACCAGGCCTGAGCGGCCTGCTGGGACGGGCGGCTGCCGCCGTCGGGCTGGGCGCAGCCCACAACTGACGGAGGCTGCTGCGACCCGTATGAAGAGGGCGTCGGCGTGTCGGCGTCCTCCTCGCCTTCCTCACCCCTGCTTGTCATCGGCGCACCTGGCGGGCCCCCGTGATCGAGCGAGACAATAGCCGGGTGCTATGTCGCGCTGCATCCGCCCCGGCGGTCGGTATCGGCGCACAGAACGCCCATGACCGCACCGGTAAGGGACCTTACGCCACGTATGGGGCAACGAGCGCCCGTAGTGCGGCAAGGCATGACCGGTGCGACGGACGCGATAAGATCGGGATATCGGTGTCTCAGGCCGCGGTGGCGATCGGTCCGGCACGGCGAGGAATGCCTCCAAGGTCAAGGGCGCTGCCGGGGTTTGAGGCACGAGCGGGTCGTCCTTCGACCGCTCATTGCTGGGTCGGTGCAGCGTGGCGATTATCGACAACCGTGCTGGGATGCTGCACCAGCCGCAGCGCCACGCGCGGGTGCACAGCCTCCTCAAACGCCTGCCCTGTCATGCTGGGAGGCGCACCATCATGCGTCTCGACCGGCGTCGGACACGCCCGGCTCATCACCCGTCCCCTGGAGATGGCGCGCGGCCCCGCCCGTGCGCCTCGCGCAGAGCGGCGATCGCGGGGACACGGCGCCAGTGCCCGACTGACTCAGCGTAGTGCACCGACTCGAGCACGTCCCAGTCGAAGCGCGCCTCATCGAGTTCGAGGTGCTCAAGCAGGCGGCGCACAACCGGCTCAGGCGCAGCCGCCATCTCCTCGAAGCTCACGGTGTGCACGCTGCCCGGCGGCATGGTCGCCACGTCCCGAAGTGCGGTGCTGGCCACCAGCAGGGCCGCGTCAGCCAGCTCCTCAGGGGACATATGCACCCGCTCGCCCTGGCGGAACCAGCCGCAGTCGCACAGGCTGGCGGCGATGTCCCACACGTCGCGCACAGCCGCCAGCAGCCTGCACTGCGGGAGGACGGTCTGCACCTCGGACAGATGCCGCCGGTAGCTCCACTTCTTGTCGCCGAACAGGGCGGCCGCGGGCGCTACCGCTGCGCGCACACCGTCCGGGATGGCGCGGATCTCCGAGGCGTGCCGTTGTGGGGCACCACCCTCGCCCGGCTCGAGCAGGAGAACGTGCGACTGAAGAAGCTGGCGGCCGACCAGGCGCTGAACATCGCGATCCTGCGGGAGGCGGCTTCGGGGAACTTCTGAGCCCGGCGAAGCGCCGGGCCGGGGTGGCGCATGTGCGCGAGGTGTTGGGGGCTGAGACGGTGTCGGAGCGGCGCGCCTGCAAGGTGCTGGGCCAGGCGCGGTCGACGCAACGCCGTAGCCGGGTGGTGGCCGATGACGGGGCGCGGCTACGGGCGCGGATCGTGGAGCTGGCGGCGGACCACGGACGCTACCGCTACCGCCGGGTCACCGGGCTGCTGGTAGCGGAGGGCTGGCCGGTGAACCACAAGCGGGTGGAGCGGATCTGGGGTCAGGAGAGCCTGACGGTGCCCCACGAGCAGCCCAAGCGCGGGCGCCTGTGGCTCAACGATGGCTCGTGCGTGCGCCTGCGCCCCGGACATCCTAAACACGTGTGGAGGTGCGACTTCATGCAGCACCGGACCCACGACGGGCGCAGCTTCCGGCTGCTGACCATCATCGACGAGTTCACGCGCGAGTTCCTGGCGATCCGGGTGCAGCGCAAGCTCACCAGCGAGGATGTGCTGGAGGAGTTGACATGGTTGTTCGCGCTGCGCGGCGCACCGGACTACACTTGCCCCGACGCTTGCCTCCGGCACCACAACGGCCCCGAGTTCACGGCGAAGGGGGCGCGCAAGTGGCTGGGCAAGCTGAGCGTGCCCACGCTGTTCGTGGATCCTGGCAGCCTGCGGATCCCTGATCGGCCGGGGGAATGGCCACGTCGAGTCGTTCTACGGCAAGCTGCGGGACGAGCTGCCGGACGGGACGATCTTCGTCACGCTGCGCGAGGCGCGGGTGCTGGGGGCGCGCTGGCGAAGGCACTACAACGGAGAAGCCTGCGGCCTCTCAGTGAGTCTGCACAGCTCAGTGGGCTATCGTCCCCCCGCCCCGGAGGCGCGCCGGCCCTGGGCTCCGAGCTTCGCTCCGCTCAGCCCTCCGCCCAGGGCTGCCTGACCGGCCGCTCAGTACCACACAGCAGTTGTTACCACTCGTGGGGGCAGGTTCCCGGGCCGCGGCGTGTCGATGATCGACGCGCGCCGGGAGGACCACCTGATCCACGGAACCGCGGTGCTCGACCGCATCGGCGCACTGACAGCCTTCATCCAGGCGACCGCCGACAGCCCCGAGGGCCTTGACGCGTACCGCGCGCGGGAGGCCGTCGCCGAAGCGCTCGTCGGGAGTGACTGAGCGATGCCCACGCGCGGAGATCGCGAAGCCCTACCGGACGGAGTCGAGCCCTACGACTGGGCGCTTACGCAGCTCCGCGTGCCGGAGGCGCACGCCGTGACCCGCGGCAGCCCGGAGGTCATCGTCGCGGTGATCGACCTCGGCTACGCCCACCACCCGGACCTCGACGGACATCTGTGGCGCAACCCCGAGCCGGGCGCGCTGGACCTGCACGGC
>JALGUJ010000042.1 GCA_029820945.1 Candidatus Zipacnadia bacterium
TGTGCGCAATGTGGCGCGACGAGACGCTCTACGACGAACAGCGCCACCAGGACAACCGACGGCGCGCCGCCGCCTGACCCCATCGCACAACACTCTTGACATACACAGTCCAGAATCGCAAACGGCTTCCACCTAAAGCCCCAGCACGTCGTTGATGCCGCGCATGGCGTCGATCACGAAGTCGATGTGCTCGGTGAGGTCCTCGCCCAGCTCCTCCGCGCCGGTGCGGAGGTCGTCGCGGTCCACCGCCGCCGCGAAGGACTTGTCCTTCATCTTCTTCTTCACGGACTTGGCCTTCAGGTCCGCGATGCCGTTGGGCCGCACCAGCGAGCAGGCCACGATGAAGCCGGTCAGCTCATCGACCGCGAAGATGGCCCTGCGCACCAGCGAGTCGCGTGGGACGCCGCTGTGCGGGGCGTGAGCCTGGATGTCCATGACCAGCTCCTCGTCCACCCCGCGTTCGCGCAGGATCTCCGCGCCCTTGCTCGGATGCTCCTCCAGGGTGGGATGGATCTCCCAGTCGAAGTCGTGCAGCAGGCCGAGGTTCCCCCAGTACTCCTCGTCCTCACCGTACTTGTGCGCATAGGCTCGCATCGCGGCCTCCACCGCATAGGCGTGCTTGCGCAGGTTCAGATTCTCCACGAACTCGTGCAGTATCTCCAGCGCCTCATCGCGCGTCATCGCTCGCGCCTCCCAGATGCGGCTGCGTAACGGCGAGAGAGTGTTCGCGGTGGATAGGTCGGGGGCCTTCCCCGGGGCGCCTTCGCCCGTGGCAGATGGAGAGGGCGAGGGCCGCTCGGCCCTCGCCCTCGCGCTGCCGCTGGCCTTTCCGGGTCTACGTCTTCGTCTTCAGCTTCACGTGCCCGTCCGCGTAGAGGATCACCATGCCCGCAGTGTGCCAGTCCGGGCTGTAGTCGCCCGTCAGCATGGTCTGCGAGGGCTCCTTGCCCCACGGCCGGGTGCAGCGTCCGCCGGCTGCGCCTGAAGCACCGCGCACGCGCACGGCGCCATCAGCAAGGGCGCGACCACGATCTGCCACCTGCTCATCTGCTCATACCTCCGACATGGCCTCTGGGCGTTCCTACCTCGCGTCATCTGCATCATCGCTGGCGCCCCGCGAGGGCCGTCCGGTCCTGGCGCCGCGTCCGCCTCTGCCCCCGCCCGGGCGCGCCTGTTCCAACTCCTCCCGCGTCAACCGGCCATCACCGTTGGCATCGGCCTCCATGATCCTCGACGCCATCTCCCCGGGAAGCTCGGCGGCGGTCAGCGTACCGTCATCGTCGGCGTCGAACCGCTCGAAGAGGGTGCCGCCTCGTCGGCCACCGCGGGGGCGCATCTGTTGCATCTCCTCGCGGCTGACTGCCCCGTCGCCGTCGGCATCGGCGCCCATGATCCGCTCGCGCATCTCTTCGGGGAGTTCATCGGCGGTCAGTGTGCCGTCACCGTTGCCATCCAGGCGCTCGAAGAACCCTCCACGCGCCCTCCCGGCCGCTCCCCGGGTCGGGCGCACCCGCCGCAATTCCTCTGGTGTCACGGCCCCGTCGCCGTCGGCATCCGCCCGCATGATGCGTTCGCGCACCTTGCCGGGCAGCTCGGCGGCGGTCAGCGTACCGTCATCGTTGGCGTCGAACCGCTCGAAGGGCCAGGGGCCGCTCGCCGCGCCACCGCGGCCACCGGTCCCGCGCTGCGTCGGCCTGGATCCCTCGACCGGCGGACGCGCCGGTTGGGGCGTCCCGGCGTCGCCCTCGTCTGCGCGCTCGGGTCGTTCGCTCCCGCCGGACCGGTCGGGTTGCGCCGGCCGGGGTCGGGGTTCCTGGTCGCTCCCCTGCTCCGTCGACCGCCGAGCGTGTGTGTTTGCGTGGGCGTCGTCGGCCTGCGCGTTCGGCTGCCCGGCCTCGTCCTCGCCGACCACGGCATTCGCCGGCGGCGTTTCCTGCGCGAGCGTGTCCTCAGGCACCTGCGGGGCCTCCAATGCATTGGTCTCCTCGGAGCTGACCGCCGACGTGTCCTCCGGGCAGCCCGAGAGCAGTACGGCGCCCACCAGCAGACAGAGGACCGCCGCCGCTCCGATCACCGACCTGCTCATCGCCCCCTCATCCTCCTTCACTGATGCAGGAGGCCCGGCCCCGCACGGGGGGGCAAGCGGGGCCGAGCCCCAGAAGGCGACAGGACACCGGCGCACTCGCCGGCGCCCGTCGCCGGATCGCCGGGCGAGCGCGGCCTACTGGCCGCCCCCAGCGCCGCGTCGCATGCCGCCCATGCGAGCCGTCATGAGGTCCTGCAGCTCGATCCACTGCTCGTCCGTCAGAACCTCCTGCAGCGCGGCCTCCAGCGTCGCCCTGCACTCCGTCATGGCGGTCCGGAAGCCCTCGCGGTCCCGGGCATCCGCCGCGGCCTGGATCGCTTCGGCACGCGTGCTCAGCGCCGTCTCGTAGGTCGGCCTGAGTTGGCCGATCTGCTCGTCCGTGCAGTCGAGTTGGAACGAGACGGCCGTCCACGACCGCTCCAGGTACATCATGTCGCCCATCATGCCGCCGCGCCCGCCACGGTTGCCCCGCCCACCCTGGCCCTGCTGCGCGAACACCGACGTCACCGTCGCGGCAGCGAGCGCCAGGACAGCGACCGCGACCAGGCCTGCGAACAACGCTTTGCGTGTCATCGTCACTCCTCCACATAGCTGAGAGTTTGTTCTATCTGCAACCAAGTCCCGCTTCTAAGGGTCAGACGAATCCGGGCGCGTGCGGATTCCACCGTTCTCCCGAGATTCTCCCGAGGCGCCGCCGGGTGCCACGATCGCAGGTCCTTATCAGGAGCCAGCCTGGTACCTTATCCCCAACGGCAGCGGGCCTTCGGTCCGCGTCGGGCGTGGGCACGCCCGACCTCCTTCACGGCTTAGCAGCAGTTCCCGAGCGCAGGTCCGTCGCGCGCTACCGCGAACCGTCCACCGGCACCGATCACGGCCAGGGAGGCCCCACCATGCTCGCTGATGAGAGCTACGATGACCTTGACGCGGAGGAGTTCGTGGACCCGCCCGCTGCCTACCGTCCACAGCCGTGGTGGTTCTGGAACGGGGAGATGGACCCCGCCCTGATGACGTGGCAGATCGCGCAGATGGACGAGGCGGGCTGCGGAGGCTTCTACGTCACGCCACGCCAGGGCCTGGGCATCCCTTACCTGTCGGCGGAGTACTTCCGGCGCTTCTCGCTGGCCATCGAAGAGGCGCGGGAGCGCGGGATGCTCGTGGGGATCATGGACGACTTCCCGTACCCCTCCGGCATGGCGGGCGGCTCGGCGACCTGGGCCAACCCCGCCTTCATCCGCGCCGAGCTTCGGTGCGAGCACTTCGAGTGTGAGGGGCCCACCACGATACGCCGCGCGCTGGGCACCGGCGACGTCCTGCGCGCCTGGGCCTGGCCGGTGGTGGACGGCGAAACTGACTGGTCGCGGACCGTGGACCTGCGCACGCGCATCGGCGTCGGTCACGGCGGCAGCGGCCTGAGCTGGGGCCGCAGCCTCACCGACTACTCCTACGGGCGCTTCGGCAGCTTCTCGCCGCGCAATGAGCTGGTCTGGGACGTGCCGCGCGGCCGCTGGCGCGTGATGGTCTTCACGGTGGACCGCTGCCGCGGCTACAAGTACTACGGCGAGTTCCTGGACACCTGCAACGCCGACGCGGTCGCGCACTTCCTGCGCACCACGCTCGGCGAGCACGAGGCGGGCCTGGGCCGGCCGCTTGGCGAGCGCCTGCGCTCGGTCTTCACCGACGAGACCACGGGCGGCAACTGGACGTGGGAGATGCCGCGGCTGTTCGAGGAGCGCTGCGGCTACGGCCTGCTCAACCATCTGCCCGCGCTGATCGACGATGACTTCCCCAACGCCCCCCGCATCCGCTACGACTACCTGCATACGCTCCACGACCTATTCATGCGCGCCTACCACGAGCAGTACGCCGCCGAGTGCGAGCGGCGGGGGCTGCTCTACACGACCGAGGTACCGATGCTGCGCAACGCCGACCAGGCTGTCACCCACATCCCCGGCCTCGATCACGCCCACGAGCGCATCGGTCAGGATATGCCCCACGGCTGGCTGGCGCGGACCCTGACGGGCTTCCGCCACTGGCCGCGTTTCCCCGCCTCCATCGCCGCCCAGGGCGCGAAGCCGCGGGTGGCGGTGGAGGCCTTCCACAGCCTCGGCTGGGGCGTGCGCATCGCCGACCTCAAGGCCCTCATCGACCGCATGGCCGCGCTGGGGGTCAACCTCTTCGCGCTGCACGGCTTCTACTACAGGGCGGGCGGCCCGGCGAAGTTCGACGCTGCACCGTCGGAGTTCTACCAGCAGCCCTGGTGGCGGCACTTCCGCCATCTCGGTGACTACGCCGGCCGCCTGAGCTACCTCGCCTCCCGCGGGCGCCACGCGGCGCGCATCGCCCTGCTCGACCCGGTCACCTCCTGCTGGACACACGGTGCAGACGAGTGGGCGACGCTTCGCAGACTCGGCGCGGACGGCACAATCGGCGGGCGGCTGCAGGATGACTGGGGCGCGATCAGCGAGGCCCTGCAGGCGGTACAGCGCGAGTTCCACCACCTCGATCCGCTGGACCTCGCCAAGGGAGAGGTCCGGGAGGGCCGCCTGGTCGTGGGCGAGGCCGAGTATCAGGCCCTGATCGTGCCGCCGGTCCCGAACCTCGAGTGTGCGGCCTTCGACCGCCTCCGCGAGTTCGCCGAGGCCGGGGGAATCGTGCTCTGGCTGGGCCTGCTGCCCTTCGAGGAGATCGAGCAGGGCTCTCCGGTCATCGCGCAGGCCGGCGCGCTCTTCGACCTCAACCCGCATCAGGTTGCCGCCAGCTACTTCGGCGGCGCGGGTGCAGCGGAGTGGATCGGCGACGGGCCGCTGAGGTTCCTCCGCACGCCGGGCGGCCTGCGCGAGTGCGACGGCGACGGGATGATGCTCGACGCGCTGGACGAACTGCTTCCCGCCCGTGTTACGCTTGACATCGACGAGGACTGGCGCGATCGCGTGCTGCTGCACCTGCGTGAGGTCGCGGGCCGCTGGATCGTGCTGCTGGCGAACTGCGCACCGGTGGAGCTCACGGCCACGATCCGACTGCACTGTGACGCGCCGAGCGCCGAGCAGTGGGATGCCGAGACGGGCGAGCGCCGTGCGCTTAGCTGCCGTAGGGAGGGCGGTCGGCTGGCCTGTAGCGCGACGCTGCCGGCGAACGGATCGGTGGCTCTGGTCACCGGCCACGCCATCAGGAGGCCCGTGTCGGTCCCGGACCGCCGAGAGCGAGCGCTCGACCTCACGGCCCCCTGGCGCGTGGCCGAGACAGCGCGCAACATCCTGCGGCTCGGGCAGTTCAGGGTCTGCCTCGGGGAGCAGGCCGTCGCCCGGCAGACCGATGACAGCGACTGGCAGCAGGCTCCACCTGAGCCCTTGATCAACGTGATGGCGCGGATCTCCGGGCAGCATGCCCTGCCGGTGCGCATCTCACCGGGCGCCATGCAGCCGCCCCACTGGCGGGTGCACTACCCCGTTACCGCGACCTTCCGCGCAGGCTTCCACGCGGAGCACATCCCCGAGGACCTCCGTCTCGTCGCGGACCGGAACGGACTGGCCGGTGAGGCGCGCGTGTTCCTCAACGGCCGCGAGCTGCCGCTCGATGCCGCCGAGTCCGACTTCATCTTCGACCACTCCCAGCTCTCCTGGCCGGTCGCCGATCTCGCGACCCCGGGCCGCAACGTCGTCGCGATCACCATCGAGGCCCACGCCGACGATGACGGCCTGGTAGACGCCCTGTGGCTGGCGGGGAGCTTCGGCCTGGGCGGCGAGCCGGGCGGGCGGCGCACCATCACGGCGGCTCCGCCAGAGGTCGTCCCGCTCGACCTGCCCGGCTCCGGCCTGCCGCACTTCGCGGGAACGCTCGCCCTGGAGAGCGAGATCGAGATGGCCGGGGACGAGACGCACCTGACGCTTGACGCGGGCGACGAGCGCTTCCTCGACTGCGCGGAGCTCTTCCTCGGCGGCGAGGGCCTCGGCGTGCGCTGCTGGCCGCCCTACCGGTGGCGCGTTCCGGACCACATGCGCGGCGCGGGGCCGATAACGGTCGGGCTGGAGATCACCACCTCGGCCGGCCCCGCGATCGAGGGACGGGCGTTCGACGCGGCGGCCGGGGGGTATCGGGAGCTGTGAGGCCGCCAGCGGTGCCGGCCGCGCCGGGAGCAGGTTCGCCGGCGCCAGCAGAGAAGTTGCGTCTGATCCGACGTCGCGGGCCTCACCGGAGTGATGACGATGACCGACAGGCGCTACCTCGATGACCGCACCGGCGCGCATCCGTATGAGCATGATCCTGACGCGCGGCCGCCGCACGTGTTCTACATCACCGTGGACATGATGCCGCGCGAAGCGTGGGAACCCGACGACCCCATTCGCGAGCATCTGCACACGCCGAACCTGGATCGGCTGAGGGATGACGGGACGCTGTTCACGCATGCGTGCTGCAACTCGCCGCTATGCGGCCCGTCGCGCGCGGGGACGCTGACCGGGCGCTACCCCTACCTGCTGGTCAACGAGGAGCGCGCGCACGACGGCATGGCCGTGACTCTCCGTGAGGACGACGCCATCTTCCCCGAGTACCTCCGCGGCGCGGGCTGGCTCACCAAACACGTGGGCAAGTGCCACGTCGGCACGCACACGTTCATGGACGCGTTCGGGGAGAACGACACCCCCTGGAACCGCTGGGCGCCGCCGCTGGCCGACGACGACGGCTACCTGCGCTACCTCCGCGAGCTGGGCGTCCGGCCACCCGAGTGGCATGAGCCGGTGACGGGCGTACGGCCCGGCGGCGATCCCGGCAACAACTACGGTGGGTGGGTGCGGCAGGAAGGCGGCGGTGAGCTGCCGGAGGAGGCCACCTACTCGCAGTACCTCGCGTGGCTGGCGGCCGAGACCCTCGAGAGCGCGCTCTACCAGAGCAACGACGGCAGCGCGCCGATCTACCTGCAGCTCGACTTCTTCGCTCCGCACCAGCCATTCATCGTGCCCGAGTGCTATGCCGAGCGCGCCCGCGAGCTGGAGCCGCACATCGAGCTGCCCGACAGCTACCACCGCGCCGTCGAGGGCCGGGTCGGCGGCCTGCCGCCCGTTTACGAGCTGTACCTGCACAACTGGGGTCTCTGGGAGGAGGAGACCGCGCGCGATTACATGCTGATGAACTTCCTGCAGATCGAGGCGCTGGATGCGGCGCTCGGCCGCTTCCTCCAGGCGCTGGACCGCCACGGGGTGTACGACGACGCGCTGGTCATCTTCGCCGGCGACCATGGCGAGATGAACTGCGAGCTGGGGCTGATAGATAAGGGGGTCTACGGGCACTCAAAGGTCGCGCGGGTGCCCCTGGTCGCCAAGCTCCCCGGTGGCGAGGCGGCGGGCGCGCGCGTCGGCAGCCTGGTCACGCTGCTCGACATCGCGCCGACGATTCTCGATGTCGCCGGCATCCACCCCACCGAGCGCCTCGATGGCGAGTCGCTGCTGCCCTTCGTTCGCGGCCAGCGGGACGAGCGCGAGCAGCCCTTCATCTTCGAGGCCGGCTGGCACGTGGCCCCCAACCCGGCGGTGTCGTACTTCGCCGAGATCGACGGCCGCCGGCTCATGTACACCTTCAACCTGACGAGCGAGTTCGACGAGTTATATGACCTCGACGACCGCTCGTACCGGAACCTTGCGACCGACGAGGCCGCCGCCGAGGTGCAGGTCGAGATGATCCGCCGGCTCGGCGGCTTCCTGGAGGCGGACCGGCGCTGGGCTTGCTACTGGCACACCTTCCGCGTGGCCAAACACCGGCTCATCGAGACCCCCGCCGGCGACTTCCAGATGTTCCGCCCGCAGTAACGCAGCGGGCCGCCGGGCCGCGGCCTGCGCCGCCGCTCACACATGGTCCAGGTAGTCGATGTGCAGGTGCATCGGCAGGGGCCGGTCGGTCGGCTCGTCATCAGGTGAGCCAAAGAGCCGCGCCGCCAACACCTCTGTGTCAACGTCGCTGCCGATGCCCAGGTCATCAGGGGAGGAGCCGGCCTCTTCGGCGATCTTCGCGACCAGGCCCTCGCGGCCCACGATGAGGATCATGCCCAGGGGGCCGCGCTGGATATCCACCGGGAGCGCCTGGGCGATGGCTGGGAGGCGCGGGTCGTTGAGCGGGAAGACGCACAGCCTGTGGCCCAGTGCGGCCGCGTGCGAGAGGAGGGCGACGCAGGTGTCGGCATCGCCCTCGATCTCCCGCACCGTCGAGCCGTCATGAGCAGCGTAGCCCACGAGCCTGCCGCCGCGCAGGGCCAGGAGCGCGTCACGCGTTCCGGTGCTCAGCAGCAGCTCCGTCTCCTCGGGCGTGCGCAGTACCTCGTCGCGGCCCGCGCCGGCGTGCAACGCGTGGCAATCGGCGGGCCCAAGCGGGCTGTCGGACAGAGGGATGATCTCGCGCTGGACCGCGCCCTCGCCCGCGGCTTCGGCGATGCGCATGATGCTGATGCCGCCGCCGTGCCGCCAGCCCAGGCGCCGGTAGAAGCCGGGGCTGCCCGTCCAGAGCACGCCGAAGTCAAGCTGGAGCTGCGCCATTCGCCGCGCCACGTCCTGCATGGCGAGCGTGCCGATGCCCTGGCCGCGCAGGTCCTCGCGGCAGCAGACCCCGCCGATCAGGCCCGCGTGCAGCACCTGGCCGCGCCAGCGGATGCGCCTGGGCAGGATGCCTGCGTGGCCGACGATGGCGCGACCCCGCCGCACCACGCGCAGGTTCTCGACGTTCTGCTCGCTGTAGAGCAGCGGCGCAAACTCGAAGATGTCGCCGCCGGCTCCCCGCTCGGTGATGAACACCTGGTTCAGCAGCTCCCTGAGCCTGGGAAGCTCCCGCCGCCGACAGGGGCCGACCGGCAGATCACTGGCCTTCATTGCGGACCTCCTCCGTGGGCGGTTCGGGACCTGCATCCGCGCTCGTCGGCGGCCGCACTCGCACCAGCGCCGATCGCACGCCGGACCACACGCGCTCGCCGGGGATCGGCGGCGCAGGTGGAGCGCCGTGCGGGCTGCGGACCCACACGTAGTCGATCCTGTATCTCCCTGTGACCGACGATGGGCTGGTTCTGGCCCGCCGCCATGAGTCGAAGACCAGCCGCCAGTCCGCATCGGTGAAGCGCCGCTCCGCGGGCACCTTGCGCCGCCCGAGGGTGATGATCCAGTACCAGGCTCCCGGAGCCTCGGGGCCGCCGAGCACCATCTCCTCGATGTCGCCCTTGCGCATGCCCAGAAAGCCCGACAGGAGGCCGAAGCGCGTCAGCATCTCGTCCGTGGTCGCCGGCGTGAGCACCGAGAAGGGCAGATAGAGGTTGCAGTCGGTGTAGATCGGCAGCAGGCCCGCCATCTCGAAGTCCAGCGTCCCTACGACGGACTCCGCGGGCGCGTTCTCGGCCAGCCACTGCATCCCCGCGTCGCGGTCGGCGTCAACGATGTGTAGCGAAGCCTCCCAGCCCGCCCAGTCGGCCTGCCGATTGACGGCGTGGACCGCCACCAGAATGCACAGCAGCGCGCAGAGCCAGGCCCACCAGCGCCCCCTTATCCTCAGCGGCCCATCGGCGGCGTAGATGACGGCCAGGGCTGCCCAGGGCTGCCAGTAGCGCACCATCCAGTGGTAGTCCTGCAGGCGGACTCCGGCCACCTCCGAGGCGGCGGCGCAGAGGAAGGGCGCGACCAGGAAACAGGAGACGAACACGGCCGCCAGGTCCCGCCGAAAAGCCAGGATGGTCAGCACGAGCACGGTCAGCAGCAGGTCGATCTTATGCGCGGCCCAGTTCAGTCCGGTCACGCCGGCCCCATAGCGGAGCACGTCCTCGGTCGGCTCGCTTAGGGCCAGGTCGGCGAGGACCGGCGCACCCACCAGGACCGCAACGCCCAGCGCCAGCGCGACGGGCAACGCCTGCGCCCACCGACGGCTCAGCAGCAGCCACGCGATGCACAGGGCCGCGCCCGCGCAGAGCCAGCTCCACGCGTAGGGATAGGTGTAGAAGAGCGCACCGCCCAGGACGCCGGCTCCAACCGCCCAGCGCCGGTCCGTGCGCCGCATGGCGCGGTAGAGACACGCGGCGGCGAGCAATGCGAGGAGGTAGCTGAGCTGGGGCACCCAGGTGCGTGCCATCTCCACGGGCCGGGGCGTGCCGGGTGTGCCCACCACCTGGGCCAGCGCCTGGTCCGGCCAGTTCACCAGCCAGACGGGCAGCCGCACGAGGCTCCGGCCCACGGTCATCAGACTCGCGGCGAGCAGGCCGGCGATGGCGCTGACACCGAGGCGGCGCGCGAGCAGGTAAGCAACAAAGAAGACCAGGGCCGGGAAGAGGAAGTCGGCCAGGATGAAGGCGCCGCCGATGCTGCTGCCGAGGGCCCGCGCCATCGCAGCCAGCACCAGTGTGGGGACAATGTGCGGAAGCGCGCGGCGCGCGGTGTCCTTGTGCTCGTACCCGTGGCAGTTCCCCGATAGGACGTGGCCCTCCAGCACCTCCTCTACCAGTGGCGCATAGGCCACGGTCTCATCGAAGGTGATGGGCGACACCCCCGTGACGCCGAACGGGCTGTACGACCCGTCCGCCCGCGCGCCCATGAGCGCGTGCGGCGCCACGCAGATCATGCCGCAGAGCGCGGCTGCCGCGATCACCAGTGCTGTCTCGCGTCTCTCGAGCGGGCCGGGCGGCCCCATTGTTGACTGCCTCCGGGCGACGGTGCGGGCGCGACTACCTGGTGCTGCTGCCCTCCGGCTCAGGCTTGCGCGCCACGGCAACCAGCGACGCTCCGATGGGGAGGGGGAGGTAGCGCATGAGCGCCGTCTCCAGTCCGAGGAGGGCGACGAACAGCGAGTTGATCGGGCCGGGCAGCCGCACGAGGGCCGTTCGCGGAGTCTCGCCCGCGGCGCGCCTGAGGCGGCGCCAGCCCCGATAGGCCAGGATTGCGGGCAGCGTGAAGGAGACGGCCTTGCTCATCAGCTCGATGCGCAGCCCGGCCCCCTCAATAAGCCGGCGGAACCGGCGGGTCCCGTAGCGCCGGACGTGATGCAGGGCCTCGTCGTGCTCGCTCCACAGCCACTGGTGCGCCGGCACGGTCATGACGCAGATGCCACCTGGTTCGAGCACCCGCGCCATCTCGGCCATCGCCCGCCCATCGGCCTCGACGTGCTCCAGCACGTCGCAGCTTATCACCACTGAGAAGCGTTCATCCGGGAAGTCCAGACTCTCGACGCGCGACTGCTTGAGGTGCTCGAAGCCCCGCCGGCGACACATCTGCAGCGCCTCCGCGGCCAGGTCGCACCCCCACAGCTCGCCCATGCCCCTGAGATGTTCCAGCGTGCCGCCGGTGCCACACCCCGCATCGAGGATCCGCAGCGGCTCCCGCTCGGGCGCGTAGCGGTCGATAAGCTTGCGCACCAGGCGACGCCTGCCGACGAACCACCAGTAGCTGTCTTCGAGCCGGTACATCTGGCGCAGCTCGTGCAACCGCATGCGGGGGGTCAACTCCCAGGCGCTTAGCTTCCGCCCGTCGGCGCACCGCGGGTGTGCCCGTCGGCAGCGTGGGAGGGACAGGAAGGGCGCGCCGTGGCGGTTCGCCTCAGCGCGCCCGGACTCCTCCGTCACGTGCCGCTACGGCATCGGGTCGCCGGGGGTGGCGCAGTAGCGCGCGTCCGGGTGCGTCTCGCCCGCGATGCTCTCCATGAAATCGGCAAGAGCGGTGGGGCCGAGGTCGCCCTCGCCACGCTTGCGCACCGCCACCTCGTTGGCCTCCTGCTCCCTATCGCCGACGATCAGCATGTAGGGGGCCTTCTCCAGCTCGGCCTGGCGGATCTTGCTGCCCAGCGTCCCGCTCTCGGTGTCCACCTCCACGCGCAGGTCCTCGGCGCGCAGCGCACAGGCCACCTGCTCGGCGTACTCCAGGTTGCGGTCGTTGATGGGCAGCACCTTGATCTGCACCGGCGCGACCCACATCGGGAACTCGCCCGCGCATTGCTCGATGAACACGCCAATGAAGCGCTCGATCCCGGCCAGCACGACGCGGTGGACCATGGCCGGCCGATGCTCCTCCCCGTCCTCGCCCACGTAGGTCATCTCGAAACGCTCGGGCAGGTTGAAGTCGAGCTGGATGGTTGGCCCCTGCCAGAGGCGGCCGAGGGCGTCCTTCATCTTGATGTCGATCTTGGGGCCGTAGAAGGCGCCCCCGCCCTCATCGACCTCCCATGTCATCTCGTTGGCCTCCAGAGCCCCGACGAGGGCAGCGGTGGCGCGCTCCCACACGGCGTCTGCCCCGATCGACTTCTCCGGCCGCGTGCTCAGGAACACCTCGTACTCGTCGAAGCCGAACACGTGCAGCATGTCCTCGGCGAAGCGGATCACGCCCGTGATCTCGTCGGTGAGCTGATCCATGGTGCAGAAGATATGCGCATCGTCCTGAGTGAAGCCGCGCACGCGCATCAGCCCGTGCAGCACCCCGGACTTCTCGTGCCGGTAGACCGTGCCCAGCTCGAAGTAGCGAATGGGCAGGTCCCGGTAGGAGCGCGTGTGCGACTTGTAGATGAGCACGTGCCCGGGGCAGTTCATCGGCTTGATGCCGTACGACTGCCCCTCGATCTCCGTGTAGTACATCGGATACTGCTGCTGGGCGTGGCCGGAGATCTCCCACATGTCGGACTTGACCAGGTGCGGCGTATGCACCAGCTCGTAGCCGCGCCGCAGGTGCTCGGTGGTCACGAAGTCCGTGATCAGCCGGCGCAGCATGGCGCCGCGCGGGTGGTAGTAGACGAGCCCCGCACCGGCCTGCTCGTGGAAGCTGAACAGGTCCAGCTCCCTGCCCAGGCGCCGGTGATCCCGGCGCTGCGCCTCGTCGATGCGGTGCAGATGCTGCTCGAGCTGCTCCCTCGTCGGATACGCCGTGCCGTAGATGCGCGAGAGCATCTTGTTGGCCTCGCTGCCCCGCCAGTAGGCCCCCGCCACGGAGAGCAGCTTGACGTGCTTGATGCGGCCCGTGCTGGGCACGTGTGGGCCGGCGCACAGGTCAACGAAGCCATCATGCTCGTAGAGGGAGACGACGTCGCCCTCCACGTCCTCGATTAGCTCAAGCTTGTAGCGGTTCTGTTTCTGCTCGAACAGCTCCTCGGCCTCAGGCTTGGGCACCTCGCTGCGCTGGAACGAGGCGTCGGCGGCGATAATCTGCTGCATCTTCTCCTCGATCCGGCGCAGATCGTCCTCGGTGAACGGCTCCGGCACGTCGAAGTCGTAGTAGAAGCCATCCTCGATCGCCGGGCCGATGGTCGGCTTGGCCTCGGGGAAGAGCTGGGTGACCGCGTCGGCCATGATGTGCGAGGCCGAGTGCCAGTAGACGTCCCTCCCCTCCTCCGAATCGAAGGTCAGCACCTCGAACCGCGCGTCCTCGTTGAGGGGCCGGTCCAGGTCGTACAGCTCGCCATCGACCTTCGCCACCAGCGCGGCCTTCGCCAGCCGCGGGCCGATCTGCTCCGCCGCCTCGAGAGCCGTAGTGCCCTGAGCGACCTCAAGCACGGAGCCATCGGGCAGTGTCAGCTTGATCTGCTCACTCACGGTACGGCTCTCCTTTCAGTTCCGAGTTCCGGGGTCCAAGCAACGGCGGGCGTCGCTGTCTGCCGTGGCGTTGGGCCGACGGCAATGGGTTCTCGCCGGGTCGTCATCCTGCGCCGTGCTGTCTGTCGCACGGACGGGCCGCACGACACCGACGCGGAGCGTCGGTCGAGTTCGGCCCAACACTGCCCTTCGGCGGTTCCCGTGTGCCCGTTCCCGGCCGTTAAGCAGATGCCCGCATCCATGAGGAGATGCGGGCGGCATGAGATCATGGATGTCAGCGGCCATACCAGGGCCACTTCGCGACCGTGCTGCCTATTGTTGGCGTGCTGGGCGCTGGAGGAACGCCTCCAGGCCCGACCCAAGACTTCAATGTGGTGGGCGCTGGAGGAACGCCTCCAGGCCCGACCCAAGACTTCAATGTGGTGGGCGCTGGAGGACTTGAACCTCCGGCCTCCACCGTGTCAAGGTGGCGTTCTTCCCCTGAACTAAGCGCCCACCCACCGTCGTGAAAGGGATTATAGCAGTCCCCATCGTCAGTGTAAAGGCTGATTCGGGCGGGGGCAGCATCCAGATTGGGTGCTCGCCGGGATCGATCCGGATGGCACGCTCCAGTGGATGGCGTTGGCTGCTGCGGAGGGCAAGCACTCCCGTTGCTTCCCCGCGGCGGCGCGCACGCCATCGGCGGAGGCGCAGGTTGCGGCCCGCTTCGGAACCGAACGGAAACGGGGATCATCTAACCGACAACGCTGTCGCGCAATCCGCCGCATTCGGAGGGGGAGTCTACATGTCCCCGCGGAGACCATTGACAGTCACAGCACTGCTCATTGCGCTGGCTCCTGCGCTGGCCCTGGCGCAGCAGCGCACGGAGGTGGACACGAGGATCCAGGCGGTCGCGCTGTTCAAGAACGGGCTGGGCTTCTTCACCCGCACGGGTGAGCTTCCGGCCGCGCCGGCGGAGATCGAGGTCGGCCCGCTCCCGGCCGCATCGCACGGCACCCTCTGGCTGGGATGGAGCGGCGCGACCGAGCTCGATGGCCTCAGGGCGCGCCAGACCACCGGCTACGAGTCGCGCGTGGCCGGCAGCATCCCGGAGCTGCTCGAGGCCAATGTCGGCAAGCGCGCGCGGCTCGAGTTCGGCTCCGAGTTCCGCTCGCCCGTGGAGGGCGTGCTCAAGGCCGTGCCTACGGCGCAGCGGCCCACACCCCCCAACCCGTACATGTCCGTGCAGCCGCCGCCCGCCGCCGAGGCCACCCTTGTGCTTGTGGAGACCGAGGCCGGGGTGGTCGCGATCGATCGCCGCGCCGTCGAGCGCATCGTCTTCCTCGATGAGCCCCAGACCACCGTCGCCGATGAGCACAAGCGTGTACTGCTCTCCGGCACACTCACCGCCGGCCCGGCGGGCGGGCCGCTCTCGGTCAGCTACCTGGCGAAGGGCATGACCTGGGCGCCCAGCTACCTCATTGACATCTCCGACGGGGAGAAGGCCATGCTCACCGCCAAGGCCGTGGTCATCAACGAGATCGAGGACATCGAGGGCGCCGACATGGACCTGATCACCGGCTTCCCCTACCTGGAGTTCGCCGAGATCATCAGCCCCCTGGCGAAGAAGACGGACCTGGCGGGCTTCCTAAACGCGCTCTACCGCGGCGGCGACGCACAGTACCGTGGACGCGCCGCCACGATGGCGCAGGTCACGATGAACGTGCCGATGGAGCACTGGGAGGAGGCCGCCCCCATGCCCGACTATGGCGCGCCGGCGCAGGGCACGGTGGCTGAGGACCTGTTCTACTACCCGCTGGAGGGCGTGACGCTGGCGCGCGGCGAGACGGGCTACTACCCGCTCTTCAGCGAGCGCGTTGACTACGAGCACATCTACGAGTGGGACATCCCGGACTACATCGACGACAACGAGCGCTATCGCCGTCCCGAGGAGATCGGGCCGCAGGTCGTCTGGCACAGCCTGCGCCTGACCAACGACACGCAGATGCCCTGGACCACCGCGCCCGCCGAGATCGTGCAGGAGGGGCGGATCCTGGGCCAGGGGATGCTGAAGTACACCGCCCGCGGCGGCGAGACGCTGGTCAAGATCACGCAGGCGCTGGGGATCAAGGCCGATGAGATCGAGCTGGAGACCGCCCGCGAGCGCAACGCTCTCGTCCACCGGGGCTCACACTACGACCTGGTGACCGTGCGGGGGACGCTGACCATGCGCAGCCACATGGACAAGCCGGTCACCGTGAAGGTCACCAAGCTGATCACGGGCGAGATGCAGGAGGGCTCGCCGGAGGCCGCGGTCGTGAAGCTCGCCGCAGGCCTGAGGGGCGTCAACCCCCACAGCCGGCTGACCTGGGAGCTGCCCCTGCCGGCGGGCGAGGAGCTGGAGCTGAGCTACACTTACACCGTGTACATCCGGTCCTGAGGCCGAGAGCTGCCCAACGGGCGCCACGCCCGCTCAACGCAGGAAGACCGACGCCAGCAGTCCCAGGCAGGCAAGTCCGATCAGCCACCACCCCACACGGTCGGCCGTATGTCGGCACAGCTCGACTTCGCTTTGCCTCAGCTTCCTGTCCATCTCCGCCACCTCACGCGGACTACTGCCACCACGTATCCAGTATACCCCGGCACGCCCCCAGTCCACCACAGTGCCATCCCCCAAGGTGCGCCGGCCGCCCTCGGCGAATTTGGCTGCAGAGACTCGGGCGTCGTCCCGATGCCTGGACGTGTGGTCAGTCCATTTGGCCTTGGGAGGACCGATAGATGAGAGCCCGGCCGCCGGCCGTCGTACTCCTGGCCCTCGCCGCCTGCTCCGTCCAGCCGGACACGATGCGCACGCGCGTCCGCCTCCTGACCCACGTCCCGACCGAACCCAACCTGCTCCCCGACGGGCGCTTCGAACAGCGGCCGGCTCAGAAGGTCGGAGACGTCTCACTGGCCGATGACCCCGGCGTCCCGGGCCGCGCTGCTCGCATCACCTCAAGCGTGCGGGGCCAGGTCTCGGGCCTTCGCCTGCAGTCCGTCGATGTCGAGCCGGGACGGCGCTACTACCTCTCGTTCCTGGCGCGCCACTCACAGGGATTCCTCGGCACCGGGTCCGCATTTCCTTATGCGGCTGCGCGCCTCGAATGGTTACGCGATGGTGAGCTTCTGGGCGAGCCCGGCGAGCACCCGATCCGGTACACGTTGCACGGCTTCCGCCGCATCACCCGCGTGGTCATGCCGCCCGAGGGCGCCGATGAACTGCGCGTGGCCTTCTACCAGCGCGGCGGGATCATGGGAGAGCTGCCCGCGACGCTGGAGGTCGCCGATGCCTCCCTGGCGCCCGAGCCGGAGGCCCTGCGCTTCCGCGAGCTCGCCGAGGCCGATGAGCTGACGATCTCAATCGTGCGGAAGCCAACAGACGCCGACTCGGCGACCGCCGAGCAGTTGATTACCGTCACGGACGCCACGGGCCGCGACCGCGCGCTGGACCTCGCGTTCGCCATCGCGATCCCGGACCGACCGGTGACCTGGCACGACGATGTGCGCGCGTGCCGGGAGGCCCAACCCGGCGGCATCTACCACAACACGATCTCCGCCGACGAGACCGGCAGGCTGCCAATGAGCGTCTATCCGTTCGGCTGCATCACCACACCCGATCGAGGGCTGGCAATCGGCGTGCCACCGGACGCGCCCTGCGTCTCGCATGTCGAGTACGATGCGGATGCGCGCGAGCTGCGGCTGATCTACCACCTCGGCCTCTCGCCCCTGACCGACCCGCCCTCAGAGGCGCATCTACGCGCCGTGGTCTTCGAGTTCGATCCGGAGTGGGGCTTCCGCGCCGCGCTGGCGAGATACCAGCAGCTCTACCCGGAGGCATTCGCGGTGCGGACGGTCTTCGGCGAGGAGCTGCGCACGGTCGGCAACGTCTACTACAAGAGCCCGCGCGAGGACGTGGACGAGCGCTTCCGCTTCGGCCTGATGCAGAACGGGATGATATGGCGCGAGGCCGCGGCCAAGCGTGCGTACGATTTCCAGCGGCGTGCCGGTCTCTTCTTGGCCTTGTACACGCTCCCCTGGGCGGACGAGCCGGGCTCGAGCAGCTCCGACGGGCCGCCGCCACCCTATGATCGGACGCTGGCCGAGCGAGACGAGCGGCTGGAGCGCCCGGGTCTCTACGGTGACGCGCAGCGCGCGGCGATCGAGTGCGCGCTGACTGAGACCAACGGCGACGTGTGCGTATCGCAGCAGATGGTGGCATCGTCGCGGCCGGACACCTGGACTGCGCGGCTGCCGCTCAACTGCGACCCCGAGATCCCCGATGGGCGGGGCCAGACCTACCTGCGCTGGATCCGGACCGCCTTCGAGCTGGCCGACCGGTTCGACGGGCGCCTGCACTCAGTGCAGATGGACAACTTCTTCGCCGAGGGCTGCTTCCACGACTACACGCGCGAGCGCTTCGCCCTGGCGGACCTGCCGCTCAGCTACAGCCCGAACACCTTCCAGGTCGGCGTCCCCGTCTTCTGCACCTACGTCGAGTACCTGCGCGAGCTGCAGGCGTGGCTGGCGGCCGAGCGCCCGGACTCGATGATGAGCGCCAACTGCATCGCCGAGGGCCCGGCGAGCTTCGGCTTCCCGTTCCTGGGCTTCCTGCCCTTCGAGTGTACCGAGCCACGCTTCAACTGGGGCGACGCCGAGTTCAGCTACCGCCGCGCCATGGCCGGCCGGCGGCCCGCCGCCGCCGTGGACTGTTTCAGCTTCCGCGATGAGCCGACCGAGGGGGAGGTGGTCGCGCACGCGGAGCACTTCATGGACGTCTGCCTGCTCTACGGCTTCTACCCGTATCTCGCCAAGTTCCTGCAGCGCGCCGGGAACCCGGACGCAGGCGCCGAGTTGCACGAGCGCTATTGGCCGATCCTCGACGCGCTGAACGAGGCGGGCTGGGAGCCGATCACGAGCGCGCGGTGCGAAGACCCGCGCATCGCCATGGAGCGCTTCGGCCCGCGAGATGGCGGGCCCGCGTTCCTGACCGTGCGCAACACGGGTGATGCGCCGGCGGACGCGCGGCTTGTCCTCGATGCGGAGGCGCTCGGGGCGGTCGGCGCGGCGACGGAGCTGCTGACCGGAGAGCGCGTCCCGCTGATCGACGGCAGGCTGCGACTGAGCGTCCCGCCGCAGACGACGCGGGCGCTGCGCCTCGAGTGAGAGTAGGCAGCATCCAGATTCGTGTGGATGCGCGCACCGAGCGGCGACGTCCCGTGCCTGCGCATCCCGCTCCTGGGCGGGAGGGATCGGGGGGGTGAGGCCAACCCCGTTGCGGCGCGAACGCCTGCAGAGCCACGACCTGCGCATGGGCGCGTCCGTGTGTCATCCACAGGAATCTGGATGCTCTCAACAACCGCCCCGGCGGACCCCTACTCCGGGATGAGCAGTGCCTCCGGCGAGTAGGCGTAGTAAGGCGGGCAGCCCTCCAGATGCAGCTCCACGTCCTCGAAGGCCTTCTCCGGAGTCTTCGTCAGCTCAATGCGCCATGGCCGACCGCGCTGATCGACAGCAGGCGTGACCTCGAACGTGCCCTTCGCGTCGATCTCCTCCAGTACCAGGCTCCCATCGGCGTCGTGGACGCGGAGGTCGCAGCCCTCGAGCGCGCCGCCCGGCATCACCTTGAGGCTGAAGCGCGCGGCATCCGCGGGCACCCAGAAGTGGAGTGGCGGAGGCTCGTAGACCACCCACAGGGTCCCCTTCAGGTACTCGCGCAGCACCTGGTGCGGGGCGTCCAGCTCCGCGCGCATGCCGTTCTTTCCGGCCTGCAGGAAGAGCGTATACACGCCGGTCTCGGGCGCGGTCACGTCGATCTCGTCGCGTTCGCCGATGGGCGCCATGTTCGAGGCCAGCTCCTCGCCGGCCGGCGTCAGCAGCGCCCAGGTGGCGTTGGTCGGGTAGGTCCCGACCTGCACCGTCTCGACCCAGCCCGCCAGCCGCTGGCCCGCCTGCAGGTGTGCGAGCATCATCCCCGCGCAGCGCATGATTGCGGGCTCGACGTCGGGCGCGGACCCGGTATCCGGATGGAGCGGCACAAGCTCCCGGTCGCCTGCGAGCTGTTCGGCGATCACGTCCGGCGAGGAGGGCACCGCCGGCAGGGCGAGCTTGCTGCCCAGGTCCACGTCCAGCGGCGACTCGTAGCCCGGTTCCGCCAGCGAGCGGTCGATCTCGGCGTTCGCCTGCCGGTAGGCGGCCCAGTACTCCTCCGCCGGGCGGGGCAGGTAATAGGCCGACTCCGGCTTGGTCTCCCGCCAGTCGCTCCAGAGCGTACTCGAGTCGAACAGCCAGTAGCCCGCGCCGTTCATGGCGAGCTGGTAGCAGTGCGCGGCCGCAGCGTCGGGGCTCATGCGCCCCACCCAGTGTCCGCCCATGTCCACGGCGTGGGCGCCGATGGCCTCGTAATACTCGGCCTGCTTCCCGCCATCGATCAGCCCGCCCGTGTAGGTAGGCGCTTCCCAGCACACGAGCGCCGGCAGCCCGGGCGTACCCAGGCCCCGCACGAGCGCTCGGTGGAACGTGTTGTCCTCGTAGTGGAAGTTGCCCAGCAGCAGACTCGGGTGCTGCTCGCGCAGCTCCTCGGCGATCCCGCGGATGACAGCCTCCCACTCAGCCTCCAGCCACGCGTGGTAGGCCGGGTACTTCTGGTTGCGCACCAGCCACATCATCCGCTGGTCGGCAGGCACCTCCCCGGCGCCCTCGATTTGCTCGCGCTCGAGGAAGCTCCGCCAGCAGTCGTCGCAGTAGCAGACCTGGTCGTCGTACCGCCCTTTGATGCCGTAGGTCTCCACGTCCAGGATGAAGCCGGCCAGCTCGGCGCCCTCGGCCTCGCAGGCGTTGAGCGCGGAGGTGGCGCGGTCGCGGAAGACCTGGTCCCAGTACCGCGCGTCGCGCGGGCAGGCCGAGACCAACTGCTCACCCTGCTCGTTGACGGCGCGCGTGAAGCCGGTCAGGTTGGCCTCATAGCTGCTCGCCATGTTCGCGACCACGAAGAAGGCGATCCCCGCGTCGCGCGACAGCCGCGCCCACCGGCCCTCCTCGGCCGCATACTCAGGCCCGTAGCGCATCTTCACCCAGACGGCGTTGAAGCCGTGATCCACCAGCTTCCGCGGATGCCCATCGGGAGTCGTGACGCCGCAGTAGCCCGCGCGCAGCTTCTGCTCGAGCAGGGAGGGCTGAGCACAGGTCACCATCGCGGCCATTAGCAGCGCCAGCGCAGCGAAGATGAGCTGTCTCATGGCGTTCACTCCTGCACCACAGGTCAGACCAGCGACCTGAGAAGTGCCAGGGCCCTGCGCGCGTCTCCCAGCCGGTCCTCGCCCGACTCGCGCTCGACGCACAGCCAGCCGTCGAAGCCGATGGCCTTGAGCCTGGCGACCCAGGCGGGGATGTCCACGTCGCCCTCGCCCAGCGGTCGCTGGCGGCGGCCGTCGGGGTCCTCGCGCACGGCGTCCTTCGCGTGCGCATGCACGATGTACGGCGCCAGCACGTCGACGCCGCCCATGTGATCGAAGCCATTCATCAGCAGATTCGCGGGGTCGTAGTTGACGCGCAGCCATTGAGAGCCGACCATCTCGATGAAGTCGCGCAGCACCTCGGCCGACTCCGGTCCGGTCTCCACGGCGATGGTCACGCCACGCGCGGCGGCGCGCTCGCAGAGGCGACCCACGCGATCCGCCATGGCGCGCACATCCGGGCGGTCGAGGTCCTCGGGGATCGCGCCGATGTGGCTGGTGACGAACGGGATCTCCAGCGTGGCGGCTGCGTCCACGACCGACTCGGACCGTGGCATGCGCTCATCGGCATCCTCGCCAATGAGACTGCCGAGACGGCCGGTCAGCGCACTGATTTCGAGGCCGTTGCGCGCACAGCGCTCCCGGATCGCCGCGGCACGCTCCCGCGTGAGCGCCGCGGGATCGACGCCGTCCCCACGTGCGATCAGCGACACGCCCTCGTACCCCATCTCCGCCGCCGCATCGATGGCCTCCATCATGGGCAGACCCAGATTGGCGGTGCGATGTCCTATCCTCATGGCATCACTCCAGCTTGACCTGTGAGCCACCGGCCATCAGCTATCGGCAGGGCCCAGGGAAACCGGCGGCTGCGTCATTTCAGCGCAAGGCCGGCAGGGGCGTTTCGCGGCGACGGTCCGGCACTCCTCCGTCGTCGGCGACGTTGAAGCCGCGCGCCGACGGCGGTATAATGCCGCAGCGCAGCAGCCTCCTTGCGGGAGCGAGCCATGAGCGACCGCAGCCTCTCGCGCAGAGCCATCATCCTCGGCGCCTGCCTCGCAGCGGCCATTGGGCTGGGCGCCACGGCCTGGGGCGTCTTCCACCCCGGAGTGCTCAAGCACTACTCCGACTCCCCCGACAGCATCGGCATCACCCAATGGGCGGAGCGCGCAGATGCCAGCGACATGGTCCGCTGGTGGACGGGCACCTGGATTCAGGCCGACTCGTACTACTACCGCCCGCTCGCGAGCTACCTCTTCTGGCTCGAGTACCGGGCCTTCGGCCATAACTTCCAGGGGCACGTGGTCATCTCGTGGCTGGTGCACGCCGCCGTCTGCGTCTGCCTCTATCTCCTGGCCCTGCGCCTGTATCCCGGGCCGTCGCGCATCGCCGCGGCCAGTGCCATCCTCGCGGTGGTGCTCGTCAACGTGCGGCTCGGCCCGGAGGGCCCGCACTGGCCGGTGGCGCCGGTGGCCTACTCGGTGGTGGCCTGGTGGCCGGCGCAGACGGATCAGATGAGCCTGCTGCTCTCGCTGCTCGCCCTGCTGACGCTGGACCGCTGGCTGGAGGGCGAGAGCCGCCTCGGACCGGCCCAGGCCGCCGGGCTGTGGGTCGCGGCGCTCCTCTTCAAGGAGATGGCACTGGTCCTTCCTCTCATCGCCGGTCTGCTGGCGCTGTATCGGCACGGCACGGCGGCGCTCCGGCCGTTGACGCCCGCGGAGGAGGAACGGAGCGCCCTGCGGCCCGGGGCGGTCTGGCTGATCTGCCTGCCGTCACTGGCGGCGGCCGCCGGATTCCTCGCGCTGCGCTCCGCGCTGATCCCCTACGGCTGGGGGATCGAGAGCAAGCCGCTGGCATTCTATCCGCGCAAGGTCATCTTCCTCCTGGCCTCGCGGCCGTACACGATCCTCGTCTCCCACGAGCCGTGGCTGCCGATCGCGGCCGCCTTTACCGCAGCGGCGGTATACGTCTGGGTGCGTCTGCGCCGGCGGCCGAGCGCGGTCTGGCTGGTCGTGGCGCTGATTGGGGGCAACGGCCTGATCGCGCAACTCGTGAGCGGCAACTTCGCGCTGCTGACCATCCCGGGTCAGGTCGGCGCGCTCGGCACAATGTCACTGCTCGCCCTGGGCATCATCACGCTCGCGCACGTGCGCGTGGGATGGCCGTGGGCGCTGCTCGGGATGGCGCTGGCGACGCACCTGCCGCTGCTCTACGTGTGGGGCCCGCACTACTTCTACTGGCCCGCCGGCTTCTGGGCGCTTTTCAACGCCGGCCTCTGGCACTACGTCGGTTTGCGTGCCCGAGAGGGGACGCTCATATGGCCGCAGAGGCCCGAAAGCGACGATCTCGGTGCTCGCCTTGACTCGCCCCCGGAGCAAGATGTATAAGTGAGTGCGTTTTGAGGGACGCAAACCTTGACAAAGCTGCCCGCACCCGCACGAAAGAGCCGGCGTATCCTGCTGCCAGCCGAGGAGGTGCCCTGGAAGCGCCACCGAAGGGAATGGTGGTGTACCCGATCAGCAGGACGCCGCCGATGAGGGGCGATGGACAGCGCGGCGGGCGATGTATAGGCACGAGAACACAGCTACATTCATGGCCTACCACCACACGAACAAAGCGGCCCCCGCTCCCGGCGGGCGCCCAGGGAGGAATGCGCCCCGATGGACCTCGACTCGCAGTTTGCTGCCCACGAGGTCATCAAGCGCGATGGAGAGCGCGTGCCGTTCGACCGGTCGCGCATCGAGGCCGCCATCCTCAAGGCGGGACGGGCGACGGGCGAGTTCGCAGAGGATGAAGCCGCGGAGCTGACAGCGCAGGTCCTCAAGGTCATTCAACACCGGCGTTGGTCGGACAGTCCCTCCGTCGAGCAGATCCAGGACATCGTCGAGCAGGTTCTGATCGAGGCCAACTACTTCGCCACGGCGCGCGCCTACATCGTGTACCGCGAGCAGCGCAAGCGGGTGCGCGACGACCAGAAGGTCCTCATCGACGCAATCGGCTCGGTCAACGAGTACCTCGAAGAGGCGGACTGGCGCGTACACGCCAACGCCAACCAGGGGTACTCGCTGGGCGGGCTGATCCTCAACGTGGCCGGCAAGGTCACCGCCAACTACTGGCTCAGCGAGGTCTATCCCGCGGAGATCGGTCGGGCCCACCGCCGCGGGGACGTGCACATCCACGACCTCGACATGCTCTCGGGCTACTGCGCAGGCTGGTCGCTGCGCCAGCTCCTCTACGAGGGCTTCAACGGCGTGCCGGGCAAGGTCGAGGCGGCGCCGGCAAGGCACATGTCCAGCGCCGTCGGCCAGATGGTCAACTTCCTCGGCACGCTGCAGAACGAGTGGGCGGGCGCGCAGGCCTACAGCAGCTTCGACACCTATCTCGCACCCTTCGTGCGCGCCGACCACATGCGCTACGGCGACGTCAAGCAGTGCGTGCAGGAGTTCGTCTACAACCTCAACGTCCCGTCGCGCTGGGGGACGCAGACGCCCTTCACGAACATCACGCTGGACTGGACCTGCCCGGCCGACCTGCGCGAGCAGGAGCCGCACATCGGCGGGGAGCCGGCCGGCTTCACCTACGGAGAGCTCGAGGAGGAGATGGCGACGATCAACCGCGCCTTCCTCGAGGTCATGGTCGCGGGCGACTGGCGCGGGCGCGTCTTCACCTTCCCGATACCGACCTACAACATCACCCGCGACTTCGATTGGGACCATCCGAACTCCACGCTGCTGTTCGAGATGACCGCCAAGTACGGTATCCCCTACTTCCAGAACTTCCTTAACTCCGACCTTGAGCCGCACATGGTGCGCTCGATGTGCTGCCGGCTGCAGCTCGATCTTCGGGAGCTGCTCAGGCGCGGCAACGGCCTGTTCGGCTCGGCCGAGCAGACCGGGTCCGTCGGCGTCGTGACGCTCAACTGCGCGCGGGTCGGCTACCTCTCGCGCGGAGACCACGATGCCTTCTACAGTCGCATCGACGGGCTGCTGGAGCTTGCGCGGGACAGCCTCGAGCTGAAGCGCAAGACCGTGGAGCGCTGCATCGAGAACGCCCTGCTGCCATACACCCAGCGCTATCTCGGGACGCTGCGCAATCACTTCAGCACCATCGGCGTCAACGGCATCAACGAGTGCGTCGCGAACTTCACGGGCGGCAGCCACGACATCACCGATGACTGGGGCCGGCAGTTCGCCATCGACCTGCTCACGCATATCCGCGAGAAGATGGTGGAGTTCCAGCAGGAGACGGGCCATCTGTACAACCTCGAGGCGACGCCGGCCGAGAGCGCGACCTACCGCTTCGCCCGCGAGGACGGGAAGCGGTACCCGGACATCATCCAGGCCGGCCCCGAGGCGGCGCCCTACTACACCAACTCCAGCCAGCTTCCGGTCGGCTGGACCGACGACCCATTCAGGGCGCTGGAGCACCAGGAGCCGCTGCAGCGGCTCTACACCGGCGGCACGGTCTTCCACATGTACATGTCCGAGCGCATCAGCAGCTCCGAGGCGTGCAAGAACCTGGTCCGCCGCACGCTGGAACGCTTCAGGATACCGTATCTGACGATCACGCCAACGTTCTCGATCTGCCCGCGCCACGGCTACCTCCCCGGCGAGCACGAATTCTGCCCCAAGTGCGACGCCGAGAAGCTGGCGGAGAAACGTGCCGCCAGGCACGCGGCCGGCTGACGCGGGCGTGTCAGGCCGGGGAAGAGAAGAGATGACAGCGATGGACCGCGACAGAGAGACCACTGCAGCAGACGTCGAGCTCGACGAATCCGAGCGGACCCGTTGCGAGATCTGGACCCGGGTGATGGGCTACTATCGTCCGGTGTCGATGTGGAATGCCGGGAAGCAGTCGGAGTACGCCGACCGGCGCGCCTTCAGGGAGCCGCCCGCGGCCTACCACGAGCCATCCGGGCAGGAGAAGCTGGGGATCTGAGGCCATGGACCGGACGGCCACCAGCGCTCGACTGCGCGTCGGGGGCTTCGAGCCGCTGACCACCGTCGATTGGGAGGGGCGCCTCTCGGCAGTCGTCTTCCTCCAGGGCTGCCCCTGGCGCTGCCGATACTGCCACAACTCCGAGCTGGCCCCGCTGACCGCGCCGGGGATGCGCCCCTGGGCCGAGATCTATGAGGATCTGCAGGCCCGCCGGGGGTTCATCGACGCCGTGGTCTTCAGCGGCGGGGAGCCGACCCTCCAGTCGGACCTTCCCCTGGCCATGCGCGAGGCCGCGGAGCTGGGGTTCGAGGTGGCGCTGCACACCAACGGCTTCGACCCCGATGCCCTCAGGCGCGCGCTTGATAGCGGGGCCGTGGACTACGTCGCGCTGGACGTGAAGGCGCCCTTCGAGGAGTACGAGCTAATTACCCAGATCCCCAACTCCGGCCTCGCCGCCCGGCGATCGGTGCGTGTGCTGCTCGACTCTGGCGTCGACCACGAGCTGCGCACCACCTACCACCCGGCGCTGCTGAGCAAGGACCATCTGCGCCAGATCGCGGCGGAGGTGGCGGAGATGGGCGCGGCCCGGTGGATCATCCAGCTCTTCCGTCCCGAGGGCTGCCCGGTGCGCTGGCTGAGGGAGTCGATCCTGCTGCCGGCCGAGGTTCCGCCGGCGCTGCGCTCGGAGCTGTCGGAGCTGATCGACGAGTTCGGCGTGCGCGGCGATCTCGAGGACTGAGCGGCCTCAGACGCGGCGGCCCAGTAGCCTGGCGGCGTAGCGCCTGACCGGCAGGCGGGGGTCATCCACGAAGCTCCGGATGATCGCCTCCCCCTCGGCGTCGCCCATGGCCCGCAGGGCGCGCGCGGCGGCCAGCCGGAACTTCCACCCCCAGCCGGCGTGACGTCTCGGGCCCCACGTCTCGGGCGCGAAGCGCTCATCGTCCTCGTGCGCTGCCAGGAAGCGGCGAACCGCGTCGGCGCCCCTCTCGTCCGCCAGCGTCGCCAGCGCGCTCAGCGCATAGAGCCAGTGCTCGCCGAGGCTCCTGTCCTCGTCCAGCACATCCACGAGCGCCTCGAGCAGGTCGCGGCTCGGGTATCGAGACAGGCACGCCAACGCGCTCACCCAGCGCGGCTGCACCAAGGACGCGTCGCAGGGCATCGTCTCATCGCGCTCGATGAGCATCTCGGCCAGCAGCGGCCGGGCCTCCTCCCGCCTGTGCGCGCCCAGCACGAGGGCGGCCCAGCGCGCCGCCTCGCCCTCGCCCGACGCCATCGCCCCGCGCAGCGCCTCAAAGGCGCCGGGCCCGTGCAGGTACAGCTCGTACATCGCCTGGTCCGGCCGGTCGCTCGACAGCATCTCGACGAGCTCCTCGACCGGCCGCAGCTCCCGGCGCCGGTGCGCCTCTCCCGCCCTGACCTCGGCCTGGGTCAGGATGCCGCTCTTGATCAGCTCCCGCTGCAGAGCCCCGACGTCGATCTCGCGCGGGGCGACGCCGTCGCGCGCGGCCAGCGCCGCAGCGATTCCCGCCGCCTCCCCGATGCGGTGCATGTCCTTCTGCATGCGCACCGACGCCTCGGCGTCGTGGGTCATGGAGATGCAGCGCCCTGCGACCAGCAGGCCGTCGAGGCCGCGCGGCAGCAGGCAGCGATAGGGCAGGTCGCACTGCAGCGCCGTCTTCCGGTTGGCCGTGACGTCGGTCAGCACGGTGGCCTGGTGGCTCTCCAGGGCGTAGTCGCGCGCGTGCTGATCGTAGTGGCTGCGGGTCTTGCCGATGGTGTCGCGGAAGCACTGGCCCAGGAAGAGGTCATCGAGGGTGAGCACGTAGTCGCCGATGATCTGCCGGCTCTCGCGCAGGCCGAGCACCGGAGAGCAGAAGTGCATCCGCTCGTCCTCGGCGTACTCCTCACGCCAGAGGAAGCGGCGCCCGTCGAGAAAGCCGCGGGAGTAGTCCCAGGGGTCGGTGGGGTCCACGAAGCCGGCGTCGAAGTTGTGGTGCCAGACGTGCCACTCGCCGCGGGCGACGCCGGGCGTCAGCGAGTAGGCCATGAGCAGCCCGTCGCCCTCCCGGCCCATGGTGAACTCGGCGCCGGCCAGTGCGGCGACGTCGGCGTCGCCGGTCGCGTCGATGACCACGTCGCAGAGGATCACGCCTCTCCCCCGCTCCCCATCGACGACGACGCCGCGGACGACCCGGTCCTCGACGACCGCCCCGACCGCGCAGGTGCGCAGCCAGAGAGCCACGCCCGCCTCCCCGGCCATGCGCGCCAACTCGATCTTGCGCGCCTCGGGGTGGAAGCCGCGGGTGGAGGCGGAGATGCGCCCGTCGAGGTCCCCGTCGCGGCGGTCCAGCTCATCCTGCAGCCCGCCGCTGAGGCCCCAGTAGTACCAGTGGATCGCCCCACCGGTGCCCACGCCGCCGAGGAACGGCTGCGGCTCCACGACGATGACGTCGGCGCCCTGCCGGCCCGCGGCGATCGCCGCGATAGCCCCCGCCGGTCCGCCACCCGCGACGACGACCTGCGCCGTGGCCAGCACCGCCAGCTCCTCGCCGCCCACCTCCACGATCTCCGGTGCCCCCGGCAGAAGGTCCCTTACCTCGAGCCCATCAGCCATGGTCAGATGCCTCCATCGATGATCTCCGCCGCCGGCCCCGCTCCCGCCAGACCCAGCCTGACGGCGTTCGGCGCGTGCTGGCAGGCCCGCATGCTGGCCTCGCCCACGTCGATGGCCGGCGAGACCACCACCAGGCGCTCGGTTCCGGCCGGCAGCATGGCCCCGCGCGTCACATCGAATGTGCCCGCGTCGCACTCGACCTGCGCGGCCACCGTCGGATCATCGGAGCCGACGAGCACGCGCTCGCGCGGCAGGATCGGGTCATGAGCGATAGTGACGAGGCTTCCCTGGCGGAACTCGCCGTGCTCCGCGCGCAGCCGCGCCGCGACTTCCGCCATCTGCATCCGGGTCTCGATCTCGAGCGCGTCCCGGTCATCGGTGGGCACGGCGAACTCGGCCTCGAGGATCACGTCGCCCGGCCAGACGCCCGGCCAGCACATGACCGTGCCATCGACCAGCGGCAGGTCGTCGCCCACCTCGACGCGGCGGGCCTCGGACAGGCCGGTCTTCACCATCAGGGCGCGGCGCACGACGGGCTCGCCCGTCTCACGCAACTCGAAGCCCGCGCCGGCCTGCTCCGCGAGCGAGGCCCCCTGGGTCGCGTCGATGGCGACCGCGGCGCGCGCGGCCATCAGCCCCCACTTGCCGGTCAGCAGCGTGGTCCCGCCCTCGCCCGGATGGGCTCGGACCTGCAGGAGCATGCGCACTCCGGCCCCGATCGCCAACCGCTCGATGGCGACCTGGGCGGCGACGGGATCGACCATCGTGCCGCGCGCGGCGTTCGCGCCCTCCAGCTCGCGCACGACCTCGCCCCACAGCTCCGGCGCCGGCAGCGCCGCATCCGGCGGCGCCCAGATGGACATCGCGGCCCAGATCTCGTGGCCGAGCGACGTGTGCTCCGCGGCCAGCAGCACGCCGCGGCCACCCCGTGCCAGCGACACCGCCGCCGCCCACCCGCTCAGTCCACCCCCAACCACCAGCGCATCGAAGCTTCCGAGGTCACGCGCCAGAGCCGCGTCGCGTCGAATGCTGCGCATGTCGCTCCTCCTCCGTCTCTGCCGGCCGCGCCTCGTTTCCCCTCCCGGCACCGACGACCTCCCGAGCGGAGGCGACGGAGGGCCTCGCGATCATGCAGCGAATAGCATCAGCGACGAATGAGCTGAAGGGAGGAAGCAGGATGGAGTACGTGCAGCTTGGACGGACGGGAACGCGGGTATCGCGCATGTGCCTGGGCACGATGAACATCCGCAGACCGGAGGACGAGGAGGCGTGGACGCAGATCGTCGGCGAGGCCCTGGACGCGGGCATCAACTTCATCGACACCGCGGACGCGTATGGCCGCGGCATCTCGGAGACCGTGCTCGGCAACATCCTGGCGGCCAATGGCCGCCGCGATGAGGTGGTGCTGGCGACCAAGGCGGTGGCGCCCATGGGCGAGGGCCCCAACGACCGCGGGGCCAGCCGCTACCACCTCACCCGAGCGGTGGAGGGGAGCCTCCAGCGCCTGCAGACCGATCGCATCGACCTGTTCTATCTGCACATCGTGGACCTGACCACGCCCATCGATGAGATCCTGGAGACCCTGGAGGTCCTGGTCCAGCAGGGGAAGCTGCTGTACGTAGGCACTTCGAAGTGGCCGCCGACGCTGATCATGGAGGGCATCGCCTGCTCCGAGGCGCGCGGGCTCCCGCGGTTCGTGGCTGAGCAGCCGCCTTACCACATATTGGACCGCGGCGTCGAGAACGAGCTGCTGTGGATGTGCATCCGCCAGGGGATCGCGGTCTGCTCCTGGGGGCCGCTTGCCTACGGCCTGCTGTCGGGCAGGTATCGCAAGGGCGAGAAGCCCTATGAGGGCGGGCGGTTCGCCAGCCATGGGCCGGACAGCACGCGCTTCACCGAGGCGGCGCTGGACGTGGTCGAGGAGCTGATCCCGCTGGCGGAGGCCCGGGGCGTGACGCTGGCGGAGTGGGCGCACGCGTGGCTGCTGACGCGCCCGGGGCTGACCGCGCCCATCATCGGTCCACGCACCATCGAGCATCTGCGCTCCACGCTCAGCTCGCTCGAGATCGAGCTGACGGAGGAGGAGCTGGCGCGCGTGGACGAGCTGGTGCCGCCGGGGCAGTTCGTCAGCAACTTCTACGACGGGAACGTCTACCGCCACATGCGCGAGTCGCTGGCCGATCCGAGCAGCTACTACTGAGGGGCGCGCGCAGTCTGTGCGGGACGGCAGGAGACATCGCCCGCTCGACGTGGAGCGGGCGATGTAGGCCGTCTACAGTGAGGCCGCGACGAGCGCCAGCGTCAGCACCGCGAAGACCACGGCCATGAGCAGCTTCGATGTGGCGGCATGCTCGCGTGCCCAGTTGCGGATCGCCTGCGAGCTCACCCCCGCCCACACGGCGACGGTCAGCACGATGACCGGCAGCGTGAACATCGCCACATAGAGCGCCAGCATCGGGATGACGCGCGCAACCAGCTTCCCGCGGCTCGAGAGATAGATCAGCGTTGGCAGGTAGATCTGCCCCGTGCAGAAGAGCTCGAGCAGCGAGACGGCTGCGCCGGCCACGACCGCGAGCGCCAGGAACCACCTGCCGCGGAGGAGCGTGCGCGTCACCGCATGCCCCGCCCTGAGCAGCGGCCTCGGCAGCTTGAGCGACATCTGCTCGGGCCTGCCACGTTTCGCGCACACATAGTCGCGCAACGTCAGCATCGTGAGCACCAGGGTCGCGAGCGCCGCCAGCGGGTAGAGGATCTGCGCGGCCAGCTCGTAGCCCCGCAGCGCCTGCAGGCCCTTGAAGACGCCGAAGCCCACGCCGAAGTAGGCGATGAACACGCCTCCCGCGAAGAGCAGGCCCGTGGCGAGGATCTCGTTGCCGGTGCGCCCGGAGATCGACAGAAGCGAGAGCAGGAAGACGAGCGCCGCGAGGGCGCAAGGGTTCACGCCATCCGCCAGGCCGGCCCCTGCCACCGCCGGGACGCCGAAGCGGTCGAAGAGCTCAACTATCCTCGAGCGAACGTCCGTGGGCTTCGAGGCATCGGGGACCTGCCAGCCCTGCTCCAGCAGCTTCTCCACCGCCGGCGGCAGCCTTGACTCGACCTCATCCGTGCCAATGCAGCAGAGGTCGCCGATAAAGGCGACGCTCGATCCGCCCCAGGAATCCTCGGGCACCCCGTAGCTGATGAAGAAGCCGACAAGCGCCTCGGTTGCGTCGGGGTCGGCGAGGTTGTACTCGTGGTAGTCGATCTGCGCGTGCTTCTCTACCAGCGGCAGGACGACGTCCCGCCGCACCTCTCGGCAGGGCGCGCAGCCGGGCGTCCAGAAGAAGTGCAACTCCAGCGGCTCATCCTGCGCCCCGCATTCCTGCGGCACGGCGATGGCGAGGCACGCCATCGCGGCCAGCGTGAGAATCAGACGTTGCCGGACGTCGAGAGTCATCGCTGGATCACCAGTGAAGATGGCCACGATGATTCTCGCCTCGCCGCCGCATCCGAGGAGCGGGCGCGAGCGTTGCGCGCGTAGCCACCGCGCATGCCGGCATCACCTCGGCGACGCTCACTGCTCGGGACCGATGATGCGCACGTTGGTCGAGAGCGGGAACTCGCGGCCGTCCGCGTCGTAGATCACCTCGCCGAACAGAGCCGTGTACCCCTCGTCCGGATGCAGCGCCCGCGCGATGTACCCGCCCCTGTGCTCCAGGGCCTCCTGCACCGCCCACTCGGCCTCGCGGAAGTCCCGGCTCGGCGAGCGCGCCTTCCACTCGTTGACGCGCACCACCGAAGGCTCATCGCCCGGATCGATGGTGAGCTTGAGGTAGCCGGTGTCCTCGAAGCGCCAGGTCGGCGCGGGCAGCGGCCCCCGGCCCGTGCAGGCGAGGAAGAAGCCTACCTGCGCGTTGATGACGCGCAGCATGTCCTCCAGCCCGTGGCCGGAGTTGGGGACGTAGAGGATGTACTTCGGCGCGGGCGTCTCGTCCCAGTAGAGGTTGGCGGCATCGAGCGGCCAGTAGGCATCGTTCGTGCCGGTGATGATGAGCTTGGGCATCCTCGCGTGCTCGCGCATCGAGTAGGGGTCCACCATGGCCGCAAGCCTGCGCCCGACCCCCATGTGCACAAGGTCCGGCAGGCCGCGCTCGGTGTACTCCTCGATCATGTGGCTGTAGTCGCCCCAGGCTTCGAGCTGGTGGCGCATCTGGGCGGGCAGGTTCAGGTTGTCGTAGACCATCGGCACGATGCCCCTCAGGCGCTCGGGGGCGACCGCCGCCGTCCACCAGGTGGTCCAGCCGCGCTTGGAGGCGCCGGTAACCACGAAGCTCCCGACCTGGCTTTCCCAGTCCTGCGCGGTGTGCTCCTCAATGGCGTCCATCGTGCGCACCGCGGCCTTGGTCATGGGGAAGAGCAGCGGCCAGTCGGCCTCGCCGCTCTCCAGGTACTGGGAGAAGGTGTAGGAGATCAGCGCGTCCTCACGCAGGTCGTCGAACAGCGGCTGGTTGGGGATGTCGCCGAGGATGACCACCGGCGCGGAGACCATGATCGCGGCGGTGGAGAGCATCGCCAGCTCCCTCTGGCCCGGCGAGCCGCCGGTGATGAGCATGAGCGCGGTCTCCGGGTGCTGCATCCCATCGGGCACGATGAGTTGCACGCGGTGCGTCCAGGTGATGCCGCGCCACGTCTGGGACGTGACCTCCAGGTGCGTCACGGTGGTCTGCCCCACCGTCTCCTCGCGCTCGACCTGCCACGCGTAGGAGTCGTCCGGGGCGGTCACGTAGTCCACGATCGGCTGCGCCCAGGCGCCGCCCGCGATCAGGAGGCCCATCGCGATCAGTCCAAACCTCTCGGTCATCTGGCTCACCCTCCATCCGGCGAAGACGCGGGTGGCAGGCCCGCGCTCCACGGGGTTCCCGAGCGCGAGCCCTCCCGCGTCAGTCCATCAGCCGCGCGTTGTACTGCCTCGCAGTATGCCGGTACCCCGAGTAGGCCGCCTCGTCAAGTGGCTCCGGGGTGTAGATGAACACCGAAGCCGCGAGCGGGTCGTAGAGCACGACCTCCTCGCGCCCGTCGCCGCAGACGTCGGCGGGGAAGCAGTGGAACCACCCCTGGTTGCCGCCGCTCGCCTCCGGCAGCGCCGGAAGGTCACTCACGAGGCGGCCGTGGCCGTCCACCAGCGCGGCGGGGCTGTACAGCACCGCCGGCACGTCGGCGCCATGCCACCGGACGACCTCGAGGCCCGTGTTGTTCGGCGAGGCCGGGACCTCGAAGCGATCCAGCACCCCGCTGCCCTGTCCGACGATCATCACGCGCGCCTCGTGCCCCTCGTAGCGAATCGCCAGCTCGGGGCCCTCGCTGTCCGCGCGCAGGTCGGCGCAGCGAATCTCCTGCCCGTGCGCCACCAGGTCCGGCCCAAGACGCACGATGGGCTCGCCGCGCTCGTCGAGCACATGGCCGTAGCCCGAGCAGATAGCGCGCGGTCTGCCGTCCCACTCCTCCACGAGCACCGAGTCATTGTTCCTGCCCAGGAACCGCTCCCACATCGGCGTCCCGTTGTCGTCGATGACCGCGTTGCCGAGGTTCACCTCGTCGCGCCCGTCGCCGTCCACGTCGCCGACCGCCGGGATATAGCAGCAGTGCTCCGGGTAGCGGTTCCAGGGGCACTCGTAGGTCCAGAGCAGCTCGAACTCGCCGGTGAAGGCGAACACGTCCTTACCGGCCTTCAGCACGAAGTCCCGTGGCGATCCGCTCCCGCGCAGGTCGCAGATCATCAGGCGCAGATGCACGTAGTTGGCCTTGAGCAGATCGCCCTCCACATAGCCGTCCGCTGCGCGCAGTTCCTCGGACACCGCCCGGCGCTTCACCTCGCCCGTGGCCCCGTCGAGCAACACCAGCTCCACGCCGTCCATGCCCCAGTGATGCGAGCGCTCCACGCCCTCGGCCGGCACCAGCGCGAGGACCTCGGTGCGGCCGTCGCCGTCGAGGTCGGCAACCGCCACCGGTCCCGGGCGCTCGGGCGCCTCAAGACCTCTGCGCTCCTCCCCATCCTCCTCGATCACCGTCACGACTCGCGCGGGATCGCCGAAGGTCCAGAGGGGCTCGCCGTCGAGGTCGAAGGCACCGATGAAGGCGGGCTTCAACCCCGCCAGGTTGCGGTACACCACGAACTCGACGCGGGCGTCGCCGTCCAGGTCGCCGATGCGGACGTCGCCGCCGCACGGCCCCGCCGGGCCGTCGCCGAGCATCGCCTCCGGAACGCGCACTTCGCGCCAGAGCAGCGCGCGTGAGCCGACCGGCTCCGCCCCCACCACTAGCAGACCTCCCAGCAGCGCGTGGAATAGCAGCATGACCGCTCGGCCGACCTCCCGCCTCCCGGGCCCGCTCAGTCCACCGCGGCGGCCCAGTGGTTTCCGCCCGCGCGCACCGTGCCATCGGACGTGCCCAGCTCCGCCGAGTGCATGGCGCCGGCGATGCCTTCCACCGCATCGACCTCGTGACCCATCTGGCGCAGGCCGGCGATGATCTCCTCGCCGGCGGACTCGGTGATCTGCAGCGGCTCGGCGGTCTCGACGTGCATGCGCGGGGCCTCGGCCGCCCCAAGTGGCGTGGCCTTCGTGTCCACGAACCGCTGCGCGGCACGCGCCATGACGCTGGGGATGCGGCGGCCGCCCGGCAGGCCGGTGGCGATGAAGCGCTCGGGCGCCTCGATGAGCATGGTGCCGGCGTTGTTGAGCGGCCGCTTGCCCGGCGCGACCGAGTTCATGCGCCCGGGCCTCGGGTCGAAGCGGGCCATCCCGTGGCTGAGGAGCAGCCCGGTGCCCTGGGCCACGAAGCAGGCGCCGAAGGCCATCCCCTGCGTGATCGTCGCGCTCACCAGGTTGCCCTCCGCGTCCGCCGCGGAGTGATGCAGCGTCCCGTGCATGGCGCCCGGCGGGAACCGCGCCGGTAGGTCGTCCACCCACCCGGGG
>JALGUJ010000162.1 GCA_029820945.1 Candidatus Zipacnadia bacterium
ATAGCCGACGAGCTCCTGACCGGGGCGCTCAAGATCATCGGCGACGCCAGCTTCGCGCCCGTCAGCCGCGGCAGGGTGCTCGAACGCTACCGCCGGGCGGGGCATGAGATCGGCGACATGGCCGACATCCGGGCTCTGGACGTGGCGGTGCCCGACGACCTCACGCGGGGGCTGGCGAGACGCTGGATGGTCGCGGCGGGTGGCCTCGGTGGCGCGGTGGGCACGCTGGGCGCGCCGGGCTTCGTCGTGGACGTGCCGGCGCTGCTGGCGACGAACCTCATGGCGATCGGCGAGTGCGCATGCACGTACGGCTTCGACGTGGTGGAGGAGGACGAGCACGCCTTCGCCATCGCCCTGCTGCTGGCCAAGCGGAAGAGGCGGCTCTCGGGGCGGTCGGACGTCCGTGACGCCATCGATGAGGTGCGCGACGGCGCCGGCCAGATCCGCGGTGGCGCAACGCGCCCCAGGGGCACGAGCGCGACTATCGGCACGTGGGTGCGGGCCGCCGCATGGCGTCTCGCGCGCAGGCTGGTGCGGCGCAAGCTCGGCCAGCTCGTGCCCTTCGTCGGCGCGGTGGTGGGCGCGGCCGTGGACGCGGATTTCACCCACCAGACCTGCGAGATCGCCCGCCGCGTCTACCACCGGCGCTTCCTCGATGAGTTCGGCGCATAGGCCTCACGGACTGTAGTAGTTCCACGTCTGCTTCGCCCGGCGGTAGTGCTGGTGCGTCCACAGGCGCGGCTCGGCAGGCCGGGGGTTGGGCGCGGTGTTCTCGTAGATGTGCAGCTCGCTGCCGTTCCAGACCACCAGCTCCTCCCGCCAGTCGCCCAGCACGTCGGCCACGTAGAGCCGCGCCGCACTCTCCCCAATGCGCACCAGGAACTCGCCCGTCATGGGGTCGAAGACGCACACGTCGCCCTCGGTGTGCCGCTCCTTGGCCGCCGCGAGCTGCTGCTCTCCCCCAGTCCAGTCGATGGTCCAGATGACCTCCACGCCCGAGGCGGTCCAGCCCTCCGGCGCCACGTCATCCATCTCCCAGTGGGCGGTCAGATTCCCCAGAGCGTCGAAGACGAAAGGCTTCTGGTGCTCATTGTAGCGGCTCCGGCACCAGACCTGAAGGCCGTCGCGCGCGAGGTCGAACCGCCCCACCGCCGCGTTCTGGGGCTCCTGGTGCTGGTAGTGCGTGGAGACGAGCAGCTCGTCGCGGGTGGCGATGAAGACGCGCTGGCGCTCCTTGCCCCTGCCGCCCTCCTCCAGCGTCACGACCTCCAGGCCGGGCAGATCGGGCCTCACGTCCGCCGCGTAGATCGAGTCCAGATGGCCGCGCACGGGGAAGCGGAAGGTGGTCGTGCCATCATCGTCGAGGATAGTGCCACCGAGCACCTCGTCGCGGCCGTCGCCGTCGATGTCCGCGACGCGCGCGCCGTTGTGCGCGCAGGACAGGAAGTCGTTGCGCTCCCAGAGCGGCTCGACGCGGCCCTCCCGCAGGGCGTCGAGCGCGAAGGCCGCCAGGTAGCGGCCCATGCGGTAGCCCTCGGCGTTGGTGGCCTGCAGCAGCAGGTCGCGGTCGCCCTCGCCCCGGAAGTCAGCGACCACTGCATGCTCCCAGCGTTCGGCGCCATCAGGGTGCGGGATGGTGGCGGACCAGCGCTCGGCGCCGGTCGCGCCGTCGAGCACGTGCGGCGTGTCATCCTGCGTGAGGAAGAGCACCTCGGTCGATCCGTCGGCGTTGATGTCGGCGGCCTGCACGCCCGGCCCGTGGTGGCCGGGGAGCCCCTGAGACTCGGACTGGCCGCCCACGCGGATGTCGATCTCATGCGACCAGAGCAGCGCGCCGCCGGTCTCGTAGGCCCCAAGGTAGCCCGGCGCGGTCACGAGCAGCTCCAGCGGCCACTCGCCGTCGAGGTCCGCGGCGATCATCGAGCCCGAGGAGTCCTCAGGCGTGGCGACCTCCAGCGGGATGACGTGCATGCGCACGCCCTCCGGGAGCTGAGCCGCGAGCGTGGCGGCCCCCAGGGCGAGGCTTGGAGCGACAAGGGCGAAGGTCATCGTCGTTCACCTGCGCATCGCGCGCGCATCGCGCCGGCGACGGTGCCGGCGCCACAGCGGTCATTCGGGCCGCAGCGCCGTCACGAGCCCGCTCTCTCGTGCGGCGATGATCCTCGGGCCGTCGCCGCTGCGGGCGGCGCTCACCCAGTTCACCTGATCGCCGACCGGGTAGCGGCCGACTTGGGCCAGATCGCCATCAAGCAGATAGACCATTCCAGACAGGCAACCGGCGGCGATCATCGAGTGGCCGTCGATGTCGAGCACCGCGAGGTTCAGGACCGCGGAACGCAGGTCTCTCTTCGCCAACGTCTCCCCATCGGTGCCGATCAGGTAGACGTAGCCGGTGTCCGAGCAGGCGATGACCTCCAGCGACCCATCGCCGGTCATGTCGGCCACGGCGATGTCACGCCAGGCGTAGCCGAAGTTAGGGTACTCCCAGAGCGTGTCTCGGCCGGCCATGTGGCCGACCTTAAAGGCGCCGGTGGCCGAGGCGTTGATCAACTCGAAGTCACCATCGCCCTGCAGGTCGGCCACGCGCATCTGCACATCGCCAAGCTCGGAGCCCTGGTAGCCCACGCGCCTGCCGTCCTCGATGCTGAGCACGAACAGCTTGCCGTAGTGGTTGCCGACCGCGACCTCCTCGACCCCGTCACCGTCGATATCCACCGCGTCCAGCTCGGTGGTGCCGTGGTTGGTCTCGCCGAAGATCCAGCGCTGCGAGAAGTCGGAGTTGATGACCTGGGTGAAGCCGTCCACGGTGCCCAGCACCGCCTCCCAGTCGCCGTCGCCGTCGAAGTCGCGCACAAGCACGTCGTCCAGCCGCGGCTCGTGGATGGTGGTGCGGGAGACGCGCCAGTAGGTCTCGATGGGGTGCTCGCGCAGCAGCGTGCCGTCGGTGTCGAGCACGTAGAGGAGCTTGCTCTTGCCGCCGCAGAACACCTCGAGGCCGCCATCGCCGTCGATGTCGTAGGCGCTGCAGGCATACAGCTCATCAGTGCCGTCGAACTCCCAGCGGATGGTGCCGCCGGCGTCGATGACCGTCAGGAAGCGACCGCGAATGGCCAGTATCTCGTCGGAGCCGTCGCCGTCGAGGTCGTGGACCTCCATCTCGATGGCCGGCTGCGGCTCCTCGTCGTGCGTGGCCGCGGGCAGCTCCCACGCCTGCTGGAGGCCCTCGGCCGGCTCAATCGCCGACTCCCCGCCCTCGCCGAAGGCGGCGCGCTCGGCCAGCGCCTGGAGCGTGGCAGCCGCGGCCTCCCGCATCGCAGCCACGTCATCTGCGGGCAGTGTGGCCCGAGCGAACCCACTTCCGTCATTGCGGGTCACGGTCCCGGCGGCAAGGTCGATCTCCATGTCGATGCCCTGCTCGCCGGTGTCACACTGCACGATCCGGTCCGACGCCAGCCACGTCAGTGCCGCGGGGTTATCGAGGTGGTGGGGCAGCTCGACCGCGTCACCGACGATGAGCGCCGCATGGGGCTCGCCCGCCCGCAGCACAAGAGCCGCTGCGTCATTCACCCGCTGGATGTCCCAGTCTGCCGCCTCGTTGCTGTCGGTGTGGTAGAAGAGCGCCTGGTTGCTCAGCGCTTCACCGCGTTCGAGGTGGCCCCGGAACTTGTGGTGCACGTAGCGGATCGGGATGCGGGCGTGGTTGATGCGCGTGCTCTGCGCCACGCGGCTGTGACCGCTGCCGCGCAGGTGGAAGACCTTGTCGGGCAGCTCCGGGATGGGCGAGTCCGCGGCGTCCTCGGTGGCCTCCGCCTCCACTGCGGCGGCCACGTTGCCTGCCTCATCGATGAACTCGACGCGGTCCAGGAACACGCCGGGACTCTCCCGCAGCGTGATCTGCACCACGTGCGGACCATCACCCTGCACCGTCACGGTCGGCATCGGCCCCGACTTGGGGTTGACTCCGCTGTCGTAGGGCCGCCCGAAGGTCTCCAGCGGCAGGTGGATCGCGACGTTCTCGCCGCCGTCGATGCTCAGCCAGAAGCTGTCGGTCCCGGAGTTGAGCCCGAGCCCGATGACGTTCGCCTGGTACTCGCCCGCGGGCAGGTCCACCACGAAGCTCAGGCGTGAGCCGGAGCCCTCGAAGCGCACCGCCGCCGCCACGCCCTCCTGCGGGCTCTCGACGACGGTGAGGCCCTCGGTCGCGACCGCCTTGCGGGTGAGGCTGAAGCTGCGGGCATTGGCCGCGACGTCGCCACGGTCGATCATCTTGAAGATGCACTCCAGCGAGTAGTCGCCGGGCTCGGCGGCAGTGCAGTGGTCGATGAGGCAGACCGGCCCCCCCTTGAGCCAGAAGATGTTGCGGCGCCAGTCGATGCCGTTGTAGCCGTAGACCGCCGTCTGCGTCATCGCCACCGCCTCGGTGTCGGCGATGTGCTCGAGGGCGGCGCATGGCGGCTCGACCTGGTCGGCGCGGCCGTCGCGCACGACCGACAGCATGGTGTGGTCGGTCGTGTTGCGGACGAGGTAGTCGCCATCCATCAGCCAGTCCTCACCGCCGGCGAAGTAGCGCGTGATGGCGTTGCCGTCATAGTGCAGGTGCCCCCCACGCGCGTAGCCGTCGAGCAGGAAGTGCTGCGCATCCGGGTCGAGGCCCTCGCGGAAGGCGATCTTGTCGAAGCACTGCTCCTGGGCGACGTTCGGCGGCATCAGCGCCGGCCCGTAGGCGCCGTAGTCGGTGGTCCACCGGTAGACCGCCTCGGTGAGCGGGAAGACCGTGACGCCCGCCAGGTCCTCCCAGGGCTCGGGCTCGACGCCGTGGTAGGGGTCGCTCCAGCCGCCGCTGCTGACGCGATCGAGCCACCAGACGAGGTGCGGGTCCCGGTAGTACCAAACCGCCCGGTCGAGGTTGCGCGTGTAGACGCCGCGGCCGTAGCCGTTGTCTCCGAAGCTCGCGGCGTCGCCCGTGTTGTCGCAGATGCCCACGGTGTAGTCGGCGAGCGTGCGTACCTGCCCGCTCTCGAAGTACGAGTAGTCGCCCTCGCCCAGCGAGTAGTCTATGGTGTGCCGCGGGACAATGGAGTAGTAGCCCGTCGCGTCCTCCGTGGGCTTCCACGACTCGATCTGGTTGCCGAAGCCGTTGGCGCAGCGGCTCAGGTAGTCGTCGATGCGCGCGGCGTCCACCTCGGGGTAGAAGCGGTCGAAGTGCCGGGCGAGGTAGTACATCCCGATCAGCGGGAAGGTCGAGTGGTTGAAGAGCACCGGCCACGTCGTCTCGGGCTCGGCGAAGGTGCTGTAGGCGGCGACATGCCTGGGCAGGTCGTGCAGGGCGTTCAGCATCGAGTTGGCGCCGCGCCAGCGGTCGTCCTCGGTCAGCACCGGCGCCTCCTCGAAGAAGTCCCACATGGTGCCGATCCAGTCCGAGGAGGTCTCCTCGGGCCAGTAGATGCGGTGGGTGCTCGCGCCGGTCGGCTCGGGCCAGTACTTGAGCACATCCGGGTCGTGGGCGAACTGCAGGTACCGCTCGTTGATCCTGCGCAGGATGTGCCGCGCCCGCTCCGCCCATGCCGGGTCACCGGTGTCGCGGTAGCGGCGCACCGCCGTATGGAAGTCCTTCAGCCAGAACTTGCTCAGTTCGCTCTCCACCAGCGTTGCGCGCTGCTCGTCGCTCATGTGCTCGACGCCCGAGACCTCCAGCAGCCAGCCATCGATCGCCAGGTCGCCGCCGTCCGGCTGGCCCAGCACCTCCAGCAGCCGCCGCATTCCCTTCTCGGCGCCCTCCAGGTCCGAGGCGCCCAGCAGCAGCACGTTCTTGCCCGGAGGGCAGTCGTAAGGCTCGGGAATGACCTGCAGGATGTACTCCCCCGGGCCGGGCTTGCTCAGGTTGACCTCCTGGTAGCGCTGCAGCCACATGCGTTCGACCACGAAGTTGTTGCCCAGATGGCCGATGGCGATGGTGGTCTCATCCGAGCGCAGCGGCGCCCAGTCCCGGCCCCGGCTGGTGATGACCTCAAGGCGGGCCCCGGTGCCCGCCTCGACCGCGTCGCGCAGGCGTACGCCCAGATCGCCCCACCGCTCGTCATCGGGCACGATGATGTGCGCGGCGGGCTCTCCGCCCTGGGCGATCGGGGTGTGCAGGTTCGGCCGATGCACCTGATCGGGCGCGATGCCCTCGCTGCCGAAGGGCAGCAGGGCCAGCCGCTGATCATTGCCGTCCGCGATCAGCATCTCAAGGTGGAAGTCGTCCACCACGTAGCGGCAGGACGCCATGTGGAGGGTCTTGATGTAGACCTCCGCGTGCGTGGTGCCCTCCGGTGCCTGAGCGATGGCCGCGAACCGCCGCCACTCGCCGATGGGCGAGTTCAGGTGCGTGTTGGCCATCTCGTTGGAGGGCTTGAAGCGAAGCTGCAGCCAGGCGGCGTTGTCCCCGCTGCGCTCGACGCACTTCGCCCAGCAGGTCAGCTTGTAGTACACGCCCGGCTGGATGCCCTCCACCCGCTGGACGATCCCGGAGCCGGCCTGTCGCTCGGAGATGCGATCCTCGCTGGCGTAGTCGTCAACGACGAGGACCGCGCGTTCGCCGGAGTGCGCGTCGCCCACCAGGTGGCGCGTCAGCTCCTCCGTCTCGCCGCCATGGGCGTCCCAGGCGGCGGGCATGGTCCCGTCGTCGGGATCGACCTGCTCGAAGCCGGGGTTAGTGAGCATCTCCTCCTGCGCGACGGTCGGGCACGCGGCCAGCAGAACTGAGGCGATGAGGGCGATCGTGGCATGACGCACGGCGGGCACCTCCAGCAGCGGTAGCATGGCATGGGTCGCACACTGAGGTTCGTCGCCGCCGGCGCGCGCGCCTTCCCTTCCCTCCCCACCAGGCCGGGATGCGCGTAACCAGGCTGGCAGCAAACGTGAAGATAGCGTGGAGGACCCCCCATAAGTGGCGGGAACGAACAAAGGGCCCTGGCGGGGTCGATCTCCCCGGACACGGCCGATGTGCCGGCCGGAGCGGACGATATAGAAGCCAGCGGGTGACGGTGAGGAAGGGCCTGGCGTCGGCGACAGCAGGCATACCGGCGGCCTCGTTGCTGAGCCCGGCGGTGTGGGCGGATGGGCCGGGCAGGGCGCCCGAAAGCATGAAGGAGTTCTTCAGCCAACGGATGCAGCGCCACCGTGAGCTGGTCGCCGAGAGAGCGCGAATGGCGGCACGACCCCCCCGCAGCGACATCCTTCAACCCCCGTTCGACCATACCTGGATGTCCGACGAGGCGGACGCGGCGGAGCAGACCTGCTTCTTCAGCGGCGGCGAGAAGACGCTGGCGGACGAGAACACGGGAATGCTGTGGGTGGGAGTCAACACCAAGTGGATGGGAGTGTCCCCCATCCACGAGGGCTACTACCTCAACATGTGGCAGTTGCGCCGGGCCGCCCCGGCACAGACCCAGGAGGGCTACGTCTGGAGCTTCGACGACAGCTTACAGTCGAGCGCTCCGGTGGGAGTGTGGATCGTCGGGCCCGAGGACAACTCACAGGTCATCGCGGGACACACCTACGAGTTCATGGTCGGGATACGCGGATGCGCCCAGGTGCCTTTCGACCGGACCGCGGGGACGAGTATGCTCTCGCCGGGGCCCATCGGCGGGATCGACCCGCCGCCGGATGAGTGGCACGCGGCCGGGTCCGTCCTGATCATGGGGAGCACGTTCGTGGACCGGATCGAGCTCAACGTGGACCCGACAGGTTAGCGAGTGTCAGCGGAGGACCGACGTGCCTGCGGTGAGCTGAAGGGAGGAGGCGTTGCAGGATGCGCCATTGGGGACCGGTAACGACGGCGGCCGTACTTGTCGCGCTCGTCGTGTTGGCGCTGCCCATCGTCGCTGAGAACGGGGAGCGGAGGCGACTGCCCGAGAACGTGCGGGAGATCTTCCGGAGGACGCCCGACTATCAGCGGCTTCCGACGCGGGTGAGCAGAGCGCTCGACACCACGATCGAGCGACTGAAGAGGAAGCACGCGCTGCGCGCCGAGGCCCCGGAGCCGCCGAGCGACGAGGAGCGGCGGCGCGCCGGGGAGCAGTCTGAGAGGGCCTGGCAGTCGTATCTGCTGGCGCTGACCAAGATCGACCCATGGCTCGACACGATCCTGGCCGCGATGGAGGCGCTTGAGGGGGAGGAAGAGGGCGACATCGAGCAGCGGGAAGGTGGGCTGGAGCGCGCGCCGCAGTGGCAGCAGAACATCGCCCAACACCTCGAGGGCGCGGGCGGGTACGAGATCGTGAGCCAGAACACGGTCAGGTTCGTGGCGCCCTACACGGGCGTGCACCCCGAGCCTGCCCAGGGCTCGCTTCCGGGCGAGTACCAGTTCGGGGACGTACATATGATTCACTATGGCCACATGGCAAGCGCCAACCTCGGGCTGGTCTCGGTGTTCACCGACGTCGCGTTCATGAACGACTTCTTCGACTGCCAGTTCCTCGTGATCGAGTTCGACGCGTGGAAGAGCGGCGACGTGGTCTCAACGGCCGAGATCAACGGGATCCAGTGCCAGTGCAGTGTCTTCGGCCTCCTGGTGGGCGACAGCCAAACGCGCGTGCAGTTGCACTCGAACCTGCACTGCCAGGGCAACAGCGTGGAGATGGACGATCCCCTGCTGACCGTCCCGCCGCCGGTGAACCAGGCGGCCGTGTACGAGGATGAGGAGCGGACCTGGCAGATCGCCTGGACGGGAGAGACCATCCACGTGCAGGCGGGGGCGCCGGTGCGCATCATGATCGGGCTGAGCGCGCAGGCGGTCGCCGACAGCGGAGGCCTGCAGGCGGCGGCGTTGGGGGCCTGCACGGTCTCGTCGGTCAACGTGGAGATCCGCGACTAGCGCCTGGCTGCACCAGGAGGGGAAGGCCAGGCACGGCCGTCAGGGGCGGCGCAGGGACGCCGCCCCTGCGCGCGTCAGTCCACTCCCAGCGCGTCGTAGTACTGTGGCTTGAACTCCACCCAGGCGTCCTCGTCATCGCCCTCCATGGGCTTCCAGCGGATCAGGTTGCGCGAGTTTGCGTAGAGCGGACCGGGGCCGAGGCGCTCGTTGAGCACGCGCACGAAGAGCCGCACCTCGAGCTGATCGAGGTCCATCTCCTCGCCGATGTGGTAGACCATCATCGACGGGGAGTACCACTGGCGCCGGACGGTGTGCGTGTTGGTGCCATCCGACAGCTCGAGGATATCGGTACGCACCACCGTCTGCCCGCCCGACATGCCCGGTGAGAAGGTGATCGACGGGATGGGGATGAGCGTCTCGGAGGCGTACTCGGTATCGGTCCAGCTCGTATAGGTGCCCACGACCTCGCCGTCCTGCAGGCGATTCGGGTCGAGGTCGCCGTTGAACCAGTCGTAGACGTCGTT
>JALGUJ010000043.1 GCA_029820945.1 Candidatus Zipacnadia bacterium
GCTGGTTCCGCGCCGTCACCCCGCCGAGCAGCCAGGCGGTGGCGACGTGCGCCTGGACCGGCGATTGGGCTGACGCACGCATGCCGGCCGACCGCTTCCTGGCGGCCGACCGGTCTCTCGCGAAGCATGAGCCACCGGCGGGCTGCTACATCGGCGCCTTCATCGACAACTGCACGGAGGGCTCGAACATTTCCGCCTTCGAGCAGCGGGTCGGCCACAAGCACGCCATCTACATCAACTACATCGCCTGGGGCCGGCCCTTCCCCGTGCGGTGGGCGTCCGAGTTGCGGGAGCACGGGGCCGCGGCGCAGATCGCCTTCGAGCCCAACGGGGGACTGCACGAGGTGCGCGACGGGCCTTACCTCCGGCGCTGGGCCATGGAGGCGAACCGAGCGGGGATCCCCATCTTCCTGCGCTTCGCCAGCGAGATGAACGGGGCCTGGACCGCCTACTCCGGTGACCCGGAGCTGTACAAGGAGAAGTTCCGCCTGGTCCACGACGTGATGGAGCGATACGCTCCGAACGTGGCCATGGTCTGGGTGCCCTTCGCGATCCCGCAGAAGAATATCGCGGACTTCTACCCGGGCGACGAGTGGGTGGACTGGGCCGGCCTCAATATCTACTCGGTCTACTGCCACGACGGCAACCGCTGGCGGCCTGCCTACGACGAGGACCCGACGGAGTTCCTGGCCTACGTCTACAACCGCTACGCCGACCGCAAGCCCATCTTCATCGGCGAGTTCGCCGCCTCCCACCATTGCGCTGTCTACGGCGACAGGACAGCGTTCGCCGTGGAGAAGATGGCGCGGCTATACGGCTCGCTGCGCACACGCTTCCCGCGGGTGAAGGCCATCTGCTGGTTCAGCTTCGACGCCGTTGAGCGCAGTGACGTGCACAACCGCTACGCCCTGTACACCAACCGGCGGGTGCGGGAGACCTACTCCGAGCTTACCGCCGACCCGCACTTCCTCACCCGCGTCTCGCCGCCGCCGCGACCCATCCTGGCGTCACCGGCGGCCACCGAGGCCAGCCCCGCAGTCATGGGCGGGTGACCCGCGCGTGCGCAAGTCCCCAAGCAGCGGTGGGTGAAGGCATGGTCCCGGTCCGGACGGCAAAGCTGCTGCTCGTCGCTCCCTTCGTGGTTCTCTGCGCTGCCTGCACCGCGCAGGAGGGCGAGAGCATCCTGGTCAACGGCGACCTCGCGCAGGTTGACGGCGAAGGGAACCCGGTCGGCTGGAGCTACTGGGTTGACGCCGGCGAGGCCGAGCTGACCATCGTGCGCGATGAGGACGATGGCCCCTACGCGCGCATCGTGCTCCCCGACCGTGCGTCGAACTCCCGCCTGCTCCAGGGGCTGGACCTTCCCGATGCCAGCTACCACCGCGCATCCTTCGAGGTGCGCACCATCGCCGAGGGCGCGGTCCCGCCGCAGATCGGCATGCGCGTGGCCTTCGAGACACCGCGCGGCAAGTGGCGCGTGTGGGCGCACAACGATCCGTCGCTCGACGGCCGGTGGCATACGGTGGAGCTGGACTTCATAGTCCCGAACGAGAGCCGGGGCGGGAACGTCAAGTTCTACATCGGCCAGAACGGAGAGCCCGGCGAGATCCACATGCGCAAGGTGCGCGTGGTCGAGCTGGAGCTGACGGACTGGCAGAAGGCCAACGCGCACGTGACCGACCAGGGGCATATCTACTACCCCAGGCAGACGGGCCCGCCGCCGGAGCGGCCGGAGCTGCCGGAGGCCGCCATCGACCGCGGGTTCTTCTGGTGGCGCCCCGCCGACGGCGATGGGGCAACGCCCTGGGACGTGTTCGTGCACCTGCCCGCCGACGCTGCTCCGGGTACCATGCTGCGCGTCGCGGGCGGGGCGCGCGCGTCAGCAGTCATCGTGCTGGAGGCCGTGCGCGATATCGAGGGCCTGCACATCGAGGTCCCCGAGCCCTTCCCTGCCCAGGGCCACTTCGAGGTCGGTGCGCTGCGCGTCTGGCGCCAGCGCGACGGCCATCGGAGCGGGTTCTACCACGAGGTGCCTGAGCTGCTTGAGCCGCTCCCCGAGGCGGTGGAGCTGCCCGCGGGTGGGCGCCTCCAGCTCCTCGTGACCTTCGTGGCGGAGGCCGGCGCGCCGCCCGGCGATCTGGTCGTCGGCCTGCATGCGCGCGTCGCTGACGGCGAGCCCGTGCTCATCCCCATTGAGGTCATCATCCAGCCCTTCGACCTCGCCCCCTGCCCGGACAAGACGGTCTGGGGCCTCTACCCCGATCCCGGACGCTGGGGCGGCTACACCGACGAGCAGCTCATGGCCGAACTACGCTGGCTGCGCGAGTGCGGGATCAACTCCCTGCTGCTTTACCTCCCCTACGACGCCCTGAACCCCTTCGAGCCGCTGACCGACGGCAACCTCGAGGAGGCACTGGCGGCGTGGCGGGCGGCGCTCGAACGGTGGGGCGACCGGTACATGGCCGCTTTCCTGGCGGCCGGATTCGGGCCGGCGTTCGTCGCCAACGCCCAGGGCATGGACCGCAACCTCGCGCGAGTTATGGGCGTGGACATGATCGCGGAGGACGGCAAGTACGACGCCAAGCTGTTGGAGTACGACCGGCGTTTCCTGCAGGTGCTGGAGGACCTGCGCATCAAGCGCGGCTGGCCGGAGCTGACGTGGCACACGATCGACGAGCCCGGCAACGGGCGCAACGTCGCCGCAAGCGCCGAGTTCAAGCTTATCGACGACATGGGCCTGCGCGGCTTCACCACGGCTAACCAGCCGATGGTAATCAGGGACTTCGCGGACGTGCTCGACGACTTCTGCGCCGGCCAGACGGTTTTCCGCAGCCGCGAGGACATGCAGCGCGCTCACCGGTGGCTGGCACACCGCGATGACGCCAGGCTCTGGCACTACGGCGGCGCCGGCACCTACACGGGCCAGGAGGGGGCGATGGCCCCGAACCGCTACGGCACGGGCTTCCTGACCTGGCTCTACGGGGCCAGTGGCGAGTTCTTCTGGACCTTCCAGCGGGTCAGCGCCGATCCCTACGACGACTTCGACGGCACCAAGCGCGGCAAGGACTTCTGCCTGGCGTACCCCGCACCGGAGGGCGGGAGGAGCCTCTCGACGCTGCAGTGGGAGGGGATCCGGGAGGGGATCATCGACTACCGCCATCTGGCGATGGTGGAGGACGAGGTCGCCGCCGCCCGCGAGCGGGGCGGCGTCGAGGCGGAGAAGGCCGATCGCATCGCGGGCGAGCTTGACGCCCTGCGCGACGTGCTGTGGGCGCTGGAGGAGCCGCCGACGAACCGGATGCTCGACGACTGGCGCGCGCAGCTCGCGGACTGGATCATGGAGCTGCGGGCGGCGGGCTGAACGAACCTGACGCGGTGGCAGGACGGCAAGGGCGCGGCCTGCAGGTCCCGCCCTCGCTCGCGTTCTGTGGCCCCCGACAGATCACGGATACCAGTGCTGGAGGTTCCCCATCAGGTACTGGCTGGCCAGCCACTTGCCGTGGCCGTCGGCGAAGCCGACGTTCACACCACCGTTGTGCCGGCCCTCCTTGTAGTCCATCTGGGCGAAGCCGCCGAGGGGGTGCGCGCTGTTGTAGCCGACGCCGTCCGGGTCGCACGCCGGGTCCCAGCAGCCGGGGACGTACCAGAAGGACCCGGACGGGCTGGCGATGTGCCCCTGGCTGACCATGTACGGTCCGGCGTCGAGGCACATGAAGACGTTGGCCGGCGCCTTGATCTCCGCCAGCATTTGCCCCCTGCCGGAGGTCCTGAGGTCAGGGCACAGGTTCCGGTTGAAGCCGTAGTCGCACGAGTACGTGCTCCCCTTGTTGCCGGAGGGGCAGAAGAAGATCTGGACGTTCACCACGTATGGATAGATCAGGTCATGGTATTCTTGAAGTCGGTGAAGGCAGAGGACTGGCTGACCGGCCCCTGGCCTGCGCCGGGCGATCCAACCAGCCCTCCCGGGAAGACCTCGTCATAGTCCTGGAGGTACATCATGGCGGCGTTCGCCATCTGCTTGACGTTGCTCAGACAGCTCGATTGCCGCGCCTTCTCGCGTGCTCGGGCGAAGACCGGAAACAGGATGGCGGCCAGGATCGCGATGATCGCGATCACCACCAGCAGCTCGATAAGAGTGAAGCCGCGCCTGGTGAGATGAGCCTCCCTTCCGTGCGAATGGACGTTAAGAGAGTGTTTCCGCCGTTGCCTCGAGATTCCCTCCTCGCCGTTCAGGAAAAATGCGTAAAGGCCCGGTCCACCGGGCCGGGGGCCTGCTGCGCCCCCGAGTCTACGGGTGGTTCCAGAAGCGCTGGCTGCTCGTGATGCTCTCCCTCTGCAGCCACTTGCCGTGGCCATCGACGAAGCCACAGTTGTTGCCGCCGTTGTGCCGGCCGGGGCGCGGCACGCCGTGGTAGTACGCCCAGTCGATCGCGCCCTCGGCGTAGCAGAAGGGGCAGTAGCATAGATACAACTGGCCGTTACGCCCGTTAACGTCCTGGTGCTCGGTCTCTGTGATGAGGCCGGTCTCGGCGGGGTAGTCGATCTCGGCGAGTGCTTTGGCGTCGCCCACGGCGCTCACGTGCGGATAGACGACGCCGTAGTCGCCGTTGCCACCACCCTTGATCGATGGGCACTGGCGGACCTGCTCGTTCTTGATGTAGGGGTCGATGACGACCCACCAGCCCATCAAATCGTAGTGGTGGTTGTCATCCACGTAGGGGCAGATGCTCTCGTCATAGTCCTGCGCGTACATGAGTATGGCGAGGGCTATCTCCTTGACGTTGGACAGGCATTGCGTCTGGCGGGCCTTCTCTCGCGCGCGGGCGAAGACCGGGAACAGGATCGCCGCCAGGATCGCGATGATCGCGATAACCACCAGCAGCTCGATGAGCGTGAAGCCACGTCGCATGTCGATCTCCTCCCCGCGTCGATTGCCTGCATCCGGCGGGTTCGGTCCGTGCGGCTCAGGTGAGCGTGACGCCGCGTTGCCGATACACCAGACCAACAGAAGCGGAGCGCGGCCTCGCCACGCTCCGCCTGTGTGATGGTACAAGCGATACTTCCGGCCCGCTGCAAAGGCCGCCCTTGCATGTTCTCGTCACTGCCGCGTCTCGGTCACGCCGAGTCTTCCACGCCTGACCGCCAACGCCTTCGTCGGCGCTGAGGCGATTCTCGCCGATCGGTCTGCTCAGCCTAATCGGCGCCCAGAACGGTGGGCCACCGCTTGATCTCGAGCCACTTGAGCCAGAAGCTGCCGCGGCCCTCAACGTCCAGGATGATGGCGAACTCGTTGTCGTCGGGATCGCCGCTCTCGTGGATGGTCGGCAGGTCGGTGAGGACGTACCACGCGTGCATGTCGCCGAATATCCGCCCGCTGGGCCGGACGGCGGGAATGCGGTGGCGCCGGTCCGGGTCGCGGGCAAGCTCAAGGTTGAGCGTCACGCCGTGGGCGTGCACCATGCGCCGGCGCGCGTGGACGCGCATGCGGAAGCCGATTGGCGCCGTCGGGTCGATCGCCTCGCACACCAACGCCAGGCCCTGGCGAGAGCCCCAGCGCGTCTCGAGGTTCACGGCGCGCTCGTTGAGAGCCCCGCGGAAGGGCATCACGAGCCCGAAGTTGTCGAAGTTCGATTCGCTGGGCGGGATGACGTCGACGATGCGGAGGTTGCCCACCGTCACCGGCTGCGTCTGCGGGCACTCCATCTTCGTCTCGCCGGTCCCCTCATACACGACAAGATGGCCACCGGTGAAGGTGACGGTCGCGCCCCTATCCTGCGCGACCGCCGCGGCGGTCACGATCGCGACCAGCACGACCGCGGCAGGCACTGCGCTAAGCGTTCGCATGGCCGAGCCCTCCTCCAGACAATCGCGCGCCGGCGTTGGCGGCGCCAGCCAGTCCATCAGATAGACAGTTACACACCCGTCCGCATTCACCTCCTCCGCTCTGGAGGGGATGCCCGCGCGTTTGCCGAAGGAGGGCCGCGCGCGGGGCACCGCCCTGCTCCAAGGCTGACCGATGCGACAGCGATAGAGGAGGCCGATATGCCGGCTCTGGCGATCAATGGCGGAGAGAAGACCCGTGAGGAGGGCTGGCCCTCATGGCCGCCCGACGACCCGGGCTTTCTGGCGAACCTGAAGGCCGTGCTCGAGTCGGGCATCTGGGGGGTGTCGGGGGAGTGGACCGGGCGCGCCACCGATATGATGTGCGAGCACCACGGCGCCCGGTTCGGCGTGCCCGTCAGTGCGGGGACGACGGCGCTGGAGGTCGCGCTGCGCGCGGTCGGCGTGACGCCGGGGCATGAGGTGATCGTGCCGCCCTACACCTTCGTCGCCACGGCCACCTCGGTCGTGGCGGCGGGCGCGGTGCCGGTCTTCGTGGACATCGATGCGCGCACCTTCAACATCGACCCGAGGAAGATCGAGGAGGCCATCACCGAGCGGACGCAGGCGATCACCGCCGTGCACATCGGCGGCTCGCCCGCGGACATGGACCCGATCATGGAGATAGCGCGCGAGCACGACCTGGCGGTCATCGAGGACTGCGCGCAGGCCCATGGTGCGATCTACAAGGGCCGCAAGATCGGGGCTATCGGCGACGTCGGCGCCTTCAGCTTCCAGTCCTCCAAGAACGTGACCGCGGGCGAAGGCGGCATGGTGCTGACCGATGACCCGGACATCTACAGCCGCGCATGGTCGATCGTCAACGTCGGCCGCGTCCCCGAGGGCGGGTGGTACGACCACCGCGTGATGGGCTGGAACTACCGCATGACGCAGTTCCAGGGCGCGCTGATCTGCCGGTGCATGGAGCTGCTTCCCGCGCACTTCGAGCTGCGGGCGCGCAACGGCGACTACCTGCGCGAGCGCCTCGAGGACGTCGAAGGTGTCGAGCTTCAGGAGTTGACCGCTCCCGACAACGTCTCCGCCTTCCACCTGTACATCTTCAAGTACGCCGCGGAGGCCTTCGACGGACTCGAGCGCGACCGCTTCCTGCACGCGATGGCAGCCGAGGGCATCCCGTGCTCCCGCGGCTATAATCCGCTGTATCGCGAGGGCGTCTTCGCCGACAGGGTCCACCTCGATGAGTTCCCGTTCTGCCCGCCCTACTACGAGGGCGAGGTGGACTACTCCCGGGTGTCGTGCCCGGCCTGCGAGCACATCTGCGACGAGGGTGGCTTCTGGATGTCCCAGCGCACCGGGCTGGCGGACGAGCAGGCCATGGACGACATCGTGGACGCCATGATCAAGATCCAGGAGAACCTGGGCGAGCTGAGTGAGGAGGGCGGCGGCTCCGAGTGACGCGCCTGCGCGCCCTGAGCCTGATCGCGACCCTGGCCACGACCGCCACGCAGCCGGCCTGCGCCCAGCAGATGATGCGCATCCTCGAGCGCGGGCCGGTGGGCTTCCTTCACGGGCGCACGCTGCTGCAGCAAAGCGGCAACCTGACCGCCGGCGACTTCGCCCACCCGGCCGTGGGTGACTGGGACGCCGACGGCGCCGCGGACCTGGTCGTGGGCTCGGGCTACGGCGACCTGCTGCTGTTCGTGCGGGAAGGCGCCGGCGCCTTCGCCCGCGCCCGCGCGCTGCTGCCCGACGACGAACTGCCCCTGGGTGCGGTGCCCCGGCGCCGGCAGGTCTCGCCCTGGCTGGGTGACCTCGACGGCGACGGCACCCTCGACCTGCTGCTGGGGCTGGGGGATCGCCTCTACCGCTACGCCGTGCGCGGGGGCTCCGCCACCGAAGGGCGGGCGCTGGTCGGGCCCGGATCCGGCCTGAGCCTTCGCGGGCCGCTGGCCCCATGCGCCGCCGACATCGACGCCGATGGCCGTCCCAACGTGCTCGTGGTCGATGGCGACGGTCAGGTGCACGCGCTCGACGGCTCGGCCCGACCGGTTTCCGCGGGAGGTGGGCCGCTTCGCGTGTCGCCACCCGGGCGCGCCTGGGCGGGCGACTGGACCGGCGACGGCCGAACGGACCTGCTTCTGGGCGGCGGTGACGGCCGGGTGCTGCTGTGCACGGGCACTGCAGGCGGGCTGGCGGGGCCGCGGGAGCTGCTCGCGGCGGGCATGGCGGCCCGGGGGGAGGCCGCGCCGTGGGCGACGGACTGGGATGGCGACGGCGACCTCGACCTGCTCGTCGGCAAGCGGTCGGGGTTCGTCGCGCTGCTCGAACGCGTCGCCCCCGATGAGCTGCGCCTCACGGGCCACCTGCAGCAGCTCGATGCGCCCGTGGATGCGGGGCGCTGCGCGGTCGCCACCGTCGGCGACTGGGACGGCGACGGGGACGAAGACCTCGTAGTAGGTGGCGAGGACGGGCGCATCACCCTGTTCGAGCGACTGCCCGGACGCCAGATGAGGTTCGCGCGCGGGCTGCAGGTCGCCACCGAGGACGGCCCCGTCATGGCTCAGGGGCCAGGCGCGATGCGCTACGCGGCGCCCGTGCTTACCGACTGGGACGCCGACGGTGACCTCGACCTGCTGGTGGGAGGGGGAACGGGCCGCGTGCTGCTGTGGCGGAACTCCGGAGGGCTGGTCGCGACCGGGCCGCTGCGGGTCAGCGGCGCAGAGCTGCGGGTGGTGGGCATCGCGATGCCCGCGGCCTTCGACTTCAACGGCGACGGGGACACGGACCTATTCGTGGGAGCACGGCCCATGCCCGACCAGGCCGCCCAGCCCGGAGTCGTGCTCCCCCAGATCGCGCCGGGCTGCGCGTACTACGAGAACACGGTCAACCGCACGGGCCAGCTCCCGGTATTCGCCAAGGGCGTGCCCATCGCCATGACCCTGTGGTCGCGCGAGGACGGCCTGCGCCGCGACGCCAGCTTCCTGGCGCCCTACGCCACCTATCCGGTGCGCTGGCGCGGGCGCCTGGCGGCCGACTTCATCACCGTCACGCGGGAGGGCACCTTCGTGCTGGAGAACACGGCGCCCCGGGGCGCCTACGCTTGCCTCCAGGCCACCTGTGAGGGGCGGAGCCTGCCCCCCGCGCTGCTGCCGCCGCTCTACTCGGTCGTCCCGGCCAGCATCGACGGTCAGATGGGGCTGCTCGCCGCGGACTGGGCCTACGGCTTCGTCTGTTGGTATGCGCAGCAGGCGTTGGAGGGATAGCGGGCGTGCCACGCGACAGAGGGCGTGTCGCAGCATGATCTGGGAGCATGAGCTGGACTGGCCGGGCGCCGTCGGCGGATTCGTTGGCCGGAGCAGCGGCGGTCGCGCGGACCAGGCGCTCGCAGGGGCTCTGGGGAGCATGGGCGGGGAGCGCACGCTGGTCGAGGCACAGCAGACCCATGGGGCGCGGGTCGCGCGGGTGACCGATGAGATGCTGCGCGCCGGCGACGGGCCGGTGGTCGTCCGGGGCGTGGACGGTCTGCTCGCGGAATCGCCCCGCGCGGCGCTGGCGATCTACGTCGCCGACTGCCTGGCGATCTACCTGTACCACCCGGCGCGTCCCGCGGTCGGCCTCGCGCACGGCGGCTGGCGGGGACTGGCGACGGGCATCGCGGGGAAGCTGGTGCGCGCGGCGCTGCGCGGGCAGGGCGGCTCGCCCGCGGACCTGCGCATCGCGCTCAGCCCCTGCATCCGCGTGTGTTGCTTTGAGGTCGGCGCGGAGGTCGCCGCTCGGTTCGACGGCATCCCCGGGGCGGTGGACCGAAGTCGCGACAGGCCGCATGTGGACATGGTGCGCGTGGCCCAGGAGCAGCTCGTGCGGGCGGGCGTGGCGCGCGATCGGATCGAGGTCATGGCGGGCTGCACGCGCTGCGAGCCCGAGCGCTTCGCCTCATACCGCCGGGACCCGGACCGCTGCGGGCGGAACGTGGCGTTGATCGGGCTGGAGGGTCGGCCGTGAGGCGCGGCCGGGCGGACAACGCCGCCTGAGATGGGGCGGGCCTCCGCCGTGGGTCTCTGCCGGTGACTTCGCGCCCGCGGCCGGCGTTCACCCGAAGGGGCTCTCGACCGGCGTGAACTCGACAGCGGCCCCCCCGCCCTCCTCGGCGTGCAGCACCAGGTGGCGCTGCCAGGCGGGGTCGGCCGCGGGGAAGTCGGCGCGGAAGTGCGCGCCGCGGCTTTCGGTGCGGGCGAGGGCGGCCTCGATCACCAGCCGGGCCACGGTCACCATGTTCGCCGTCTCCGCCTCCTCGCGCGAGGCGGCGGGCACGACCGCGATCCCCCGGGTCCAGGCCTGGAGCTGCTCCTGGGCCTCGCGCAGGGCCTCGCCATCGCGCTCCATGCCCACGTGGCTCTGCATCAGCCGCTGCAGCTCGCCGCGGATGGCCGGTGCCGCCACGCGCACCGGCGGCGGCGCGAGCTCCGCCGCAACACCGAGCTGCTCGTAGGACAGCCTCGGCATCTCGGCGGCCTTCTGAGCCGCACGCAGTCCGAAGACCAGCCCCTCCAGCATGGAGTTCGAGGCCAGGCGGTTCGCCCCGTGCAGCCCCGAGCAGGTGCACTCGCCAACCGCCAGCAGGCCCGGCAGGTGGGTGCGTGCCTGCAGGTCGGTGGCGATCCCGGCCATCGCGTAGTGGGCGGCGGGCGCGACCGGAACCCTCTCACGGTAGATGTCGAAGCCCTGTCGGCGCAGTTCGGCCACGATGCCCGGGAAGCGCGATAGGAAGCGCTCCAGCGGGATGGAGGAGAAATCCAGCTCCACGTACTTGCGGCCGTCGCTGCGCATCTGGCTGAACACCGCGCGGGCGACGACGTCGCGTGGGGCCAGGTCGCCCTGGGGGTGCCAGTCGGGCATGAAGTGCTCTCCCGCCGCGTTGCGCAGCACCGCCCCCTCGCCGCGCACGGCCTCGGAGATGAGGAACTTCGGCGAGCCCTCGTGGTACAGCGCGGTGGGATGGAACTGCACGAACTCCATGTCCATGAGCCGGCATCCGGCGCGCCAGGCCGCGGCCATGCCGTCGCCGGTGGTGACCAGCGGGTTGGTGGTCACCTCGTAGATCTGTCCCAGTCCGCCGGTGGCGAGGACGGTGACCGAGGCGACGAAGCGCACGCGCTGGGCGTCAGGCACCAGCAAGGCATCCACGCCCACGCAGCGGCCCTCGACCACGAGCAGGTCGGTCATGAGCGCGTGCTCGAAGATCTCGATCGACGGGTGGACGGAGGCGCGGCGGGCCAGGCAGCGCTCGACCTCGTGGCCGGTCTCGTCGCCGGAGGCGTGGAGGATGCGGCGCCTGCCGTGGGCGGCCTCGCGCCCGCGCACCAGCTCCCCGCCGCTGCGGTCGAAGCGCATGCCCAGGCCCATCAGCGTCTCCACGGCGCCGGGGCCCTCGCTGGTGAGCACCCGAACGGCCTCCGGGTCACACAGGCCGGCGCCGGCCTCCAGAGTATCACGTCCGTGGTCCTCGGGGGCATCGTCCTGGCCCAGGGCGACGGCGATGCCGCCCTGGGCGTACTCGGTGTTGGACTCGGTCAGATCGTCCTTGGTGACGACCGCGACGTTGCCGCGCTCGGCCAGGTGCAGCGCCGTGAAGAGGCCGGCCACGCCTGAGCCGACGACGAGGAAGTCGAACTCGCGGATGTTGGGCCTGGGGACTCTGGGCGTTATCATGGTCCGGGTGAGCGCCTACAGCTCCCCCCGCTCCAGTTGCTCGCACAGCGCCAGGGTTCGGGCGGCGTCGGCGAAGCTCGGCTGGGGCTGCACGCCGTCGCGCAGGGACTCGAGGAAGTGGCGGCTCTCGCCCAGGAAGCCGTAGGTGATGCGCTGGTCGTCGGTGCCGGCCAGCGCCTCTCCGGTCACGAGGGTGGGCTCCTTGGCGTCATCCGTCCAGATCTCGGCGCTGTGGGGCGCCCGAATGGTGCAGAGGATGCCCCGGCCGTGCACCTCGACCCGCTCGTAGCGCGTGCCGGAGGCGCGGTTGGCGGTGAGGATCCCCACCGCGTCCCCCTCGTAGGTCATCAGCACGTTGAAGACGTTGTCCCAGTCGTTGTACATGCGGCGGACGGTGGCGTACACATGCTGGGGCTCGCCGAGCCACCAGCGCATGGCGTCCACGGCGTGGGAGATGTCGGTGGTCATGATCGACATGTCGTAGTAGGGCGACTGGCCGAGCTGGTTCTTGTGGTACTCGACGATGACCTGGGTCGGTCCGCCGCGCTCGTTGACGCGTGCCATGCACTGGAGGTTGACCGGGGCGAAGCGGCGGTTGTAGGCGACCATGGTGAGGCAGCCGTTCGCCTCGGCCGTCTCGGCCATGCGCCGGGCCTCACTTTGGGAGGCGCCCAGCGGCTTCTCCGTGAACACGTGCTTGCCCGCCTCCAGGCAGGGCATGACGACGTCGAAGAGCTGAGTTGGGGGCGTGATGCAGTAGACGGCGTCGAGCTCGACGCGGTCAAGCATCTCGTGAAGGTCGGTGAAGCGGGCTTCGATCCCGTAGCGATCCGCAGTCGCTTTCAGCTTCTGCTGGTCCAGGTCACAGACGGCCGCCATCTGAGCCAGCTCCGGCAGATCGGCAACGCTGGGATAGTGCGACAGGTTGGCTCGGGCGCCCGCGCCGATGAAGCCGACTCGTATCCTGCTCATGACCGCGCACCTCCGTGCGGCCAACAATACGCCAAGTGGAGGAAGAGTGCAAGAGGGCCGACGGCAGGCGGGCGCGCGCCCGCCGCAGGGACGGACGAGGCTACGACACGATCGGCCAGGCGAAGAGGAGCAGCGCCAGGAGGATGCCGACCAGCGCGCCGACAGCCACCTCTGAGAGCCTGTGTATCCCGGCCTGCAGGCGGCTCTGAGCCAGCAGCAGAGCGAGGGCCAGTGCCAGTGCGCTCACGGCCGGGCTACGCGTGACCAGGGCGATGGAGCCGGCGACGAGGAAGCCCAGGGCAGTGTGGCCTGAGATGACACCGCCGGTGAGGAATGAGCGCCAGCCGGTAGCGCGCTTGATCCAGACGATGATGACCGCCAGCAGCAGCATGCCGATGAGCACGATCTGCAGCGGGCCCATGTGCGGCCGCTCGGGGAACTCCGGCGGGAACCGGAAGAGCCCGGCGAAGTTCTCGTTGGTGGCGAAGATCAGCACGCCGGCCAGCAGGGCGTAGATGGCGCAGATCAGCACGCTCGCTGCCGCGACGTCCTTCACGACCTTCGCCTGCTCGCTGTAGTGGTCCAGCTCCAGGTCGATGAAGCCCTCCATGGCGGTGTTGAGCACCTCCGCGGTAAGCACCAGCACCATCGCCAGGACGAGATGGAGCAGCTCAAGGTGGGCCACGCCGAACCCCCACGCGGCCAGGAGCACCAGCGCGGCCATGATGCTCTGGATGCGGAGGCTGGGCTCGGTACGGAATGCGTAGTAGAGCCCCTCGAAGGCGTGGTGGAAGCTGTCCAGCGTCGAGCGACGCTTCCAGGGCCTGTCGGGCCGGTTCTGCGGGTCGCGCTCATCTGTCATGCTGACCGAGCACCCCCTTTAGCTCCCCCAGCACGCGCTCCTGAAGCCGCTCCATGCGGGCGCGCGAGTCCTCGTCGTCGTCCTCGTAGCCGAGCGCGTGCAGGACTCCGTGCGCGACGAGGAGGCACAGCTCCGCGTGCAGCGAGTGGCCGGCCTGGTCCGCCTGCCGCGCGGCGGTCTCAGCGCTGACGATCACCTCGCCGGTCCTGCGGCCCGCCTCCTCCTCAGCGTCGAAGGCGATGACGTCGGTCGCCGCATCGGTGTTGCGGAAGCGGCGGTTCACGGTGCGGATGCGGCCGTCATCGACGATGGCGATCCCGACCACATCGATCGGTTTGCCCGCCGCCTCACACGCCAGGCGCGCGGCGGCGGCCAGAAGCTCCTCATCGATCGGCGCGGGCTGCAGGTTCCGGATCTCGACGTCCATGGAGCCGATGGCCAGGGCCGGGCGCGAGACCCTACACGGCCTGCTCGCGCTCGGGCTCCTGCTCTTCCTCCTCCTGGTCGGGGTACTTCAGCCGCTGGTGGAACATGCCGTGAAGGGTGGCGACGAAGCTGTCGCGGATGGTGCGCAGGTCGGAGAAGGTCAAAGGCGACTCGTCAAGTTGGCCGTCCTCCATCTTGGCGGCTATGATCCTGTCGACCAACTCCTCGATCTGGTCGTGCGTGGGGTTGACGAGGGTGCGGGCGGCGGCCTCAACCGAGTCGGCGAGCATGACGAGTGCCGCCTCGCGCGTCTGCGGCTTGGGGCCGGGGTAGCGGAAGTCCGCCTCGTTGACGTTCTCCTCGCCCTGCTGCTCCACGGCCAGGTGGTAGGGGTAGCCGACCAGGGAGGTGCCGTGGTGCTGGCGGATGATGTCGGCGACCGCCTCGGGGAGCCCGATCTCCGTCGCCAGTTCGTAGCCGTCGCGGGCGTGCGCTATCAGCGTGAGCGCGCTCAGGTGCGGCTTGAGCTTCTCATGCGGGTTCTCCTCGCCGAACTGGTTCTCGATGAAGAAGAAGGGCCGCTTGAGCTTGCCGATGTCGTGATACATCGCGCCGGTGCGCACCAGCAGCGGGTTCGCGCCGATGTCTTCAGCCGCGGGCTCGGCGAGGTTGGCCACCATCACCGATGACTGATAGGAGCCCGGCGCCTCAGTCAGCAGCCGATGCAGGATCGGCTCGTTGGGGTTCGCCAGCTCGAGCAGGCGCAGATCGGTCACCACGCCCACCACGCGCTCCAGCGCCATTACGGCGACGACGGCGACGCTGGCGGAGATCAGCCCCGCCAGCACGGACGCGATCACCTGGTTGATCGGCAGTGTCAGGCCGAAGACCTCGCTGGCGATGACGAAGAGCACGCCGTTGGCCATCCCGACGAGTCCGGCGGCCCGCGCGATGGTCAGGCCCTTGCCCCCGGTGGAGGCGATGGCGTAGGCGGCGAATGAGCTGCACAGGATGGTGGCGATGACCAGGCGGGCGTCGCTGCCGGTGGCTACCAGTCCGGCGAGCAGGCCGACGACAGTGCTGAACACAATGGCGATGCGAGTGCCCAGCAACAGGGCGATGATCATCGCCAGCGCCGTGCTGACGCCCAGGGTGATGGCCCCGTAGACCGGCCACTGCAGAGAAATGCGGAAGCCCGCGGCGGCCAGCACCAGGGCCGCGCAGATGAGCAGCATTTGCCGATCATCGCGGTAGACGTCGGCCGCGAAGCGCGCCAGGTAGATGCCGAAGATAAACACGAGGGCCGTGAGCAGGACCAGGAGTGCGAGGGCCTGGGTGTAGTCCACCGTAGGTGCCATGAGGCCGAGCGCTTTGACGATGTCAATGTGCCGCTGGGAGACGGTCTCGCCGGCGGCGACGACGATGTCGTCGGCCTGGATCTGCCGGCGGACCGGCTCGACCGCGGTGGCCGCCTGATTACGCTGAGCGGTCGTCTTCTGCTCGTCGTAGCGCAGGTTCGGCCGGAGTGACTTGACGGCGATGTCGGCGACCATCTCCTGGTACCGGGGAGTCAGAGGGAGCCGGGTGGCCGCCTCACGCACGGCCGCCTTGGCCTGCTCGAGGTCGTTGGTGTTGTCCCGGATAGCCCCCTGCATCTGCTGCTCGGCCAGGGAGACTGCATCGGCCTGGAGGCGTTCGAGCGTGCCCTCGGTGGCCGTCACCAGCAGGTCGATGGTGCCGTCCTCGAGTGCCACCTCGATGCGGTCGCGCACGTCCGCGGCCATGGCCTCGGGGTCCGCCTCGGTCGCGCCCTCCCCCACGGCCTCCGGCCGCTCGTGCTCCATGCGGACTTCACGCACGGTGGCGAAGATGTCGTTGATAGCCTGCCCGACCAGATCGTCGGCGGCTGGGACGACTGTATACTGATCGGGCACCGACTCCCGCGCCCGCTGTCGCCGCTCCTCGGTCGCCTCGGTGTCGGTGTAGGTGACGCCGCGGGGGGCAATGATGGTGCGTTCGGCCACATCGCCGGGCTCCAGCGCGACCTTGGGGGGTATCAGCCGAGCGCTCAGGGCGAAGAACAGCAGCAGCGAGGTGCCCACGGCCATCGCGGCGCGGGAGTAGGAGAAGCTGGTGGGCGCCTCGCCCTCGGTGCTCGATTGTCGGCGGGAGCCGTTTACCTGACCTCTGCGCCTATTGCGCATCCTGATCCTCGGCCTGACGGCCGGGGGGGCTGCCCTCCTCGGCGGCCGCGTAGGCCAGCACGATGCGCTGCACCAGGTCATGGCGCACGATGTCGTGCTGGGTCAGTCTGCAGACTCGGGCGCCGGCGATGCCGTCGAGCACCTGAAGCGCGTGCCTCAGCCCGCTAAGCTGGGTCTCGGGAAGGTCGCTCTGCGTGATGTCGCCGGTGACGGCCATGCGCGACCCCAGCCCCATGCGGGTGAGGAACATCTTCATCTGCATCGGCGTACAGTTCTGTGCCTCGTCCAGGATGATGAACGCATCGTTGATCGTGCGGCCGCGCATGTAGGCCAGAGGCACGACCTCGATCGTCCCGTGTTCGGTGAGCCGACGGGTGCGCTCCGGCCCGATGATATCGTGCAGCGCATCGTGCAGCGGGCGCAGGTAGGGATCGACCTTGTCGAACATGTCTCCCGGCAAGAAGCCCAGGCTCTCACCGGCCTCGACGATCGGGCGCGAGAGCACAAGCCGGCTGACCTCGCCGGCCTTCAGCGCCGCCGCGGCGGCGGCCATGGCCAGATAGGTCTTGCCGGTCCCGGCCGGGCCGATGCAAAAGGTCAGATCGCTGCTCCTCAGCGCCCTGATGTAGTCCGCCTGCGCCGGTGTCTTCGACCGGATCGGCCTGCCGCGATGGGTGACGATGACGGCCTCCGAGAGGAGCGCGTCGGAGGCGTTGGAGCGGTCTGCCACGGCGGACCGAAGGGCGCAACCAATGTCGTGAGTGGTGGGCGCCCGCCCGCGGCGGATCGCCTCGACGCAACTGTCCAGCAGCTCTGCTGCGGCGTGGGCCCGCTTACTGTCTCCGTATATCTGTAGTCGCCCGTCGCGAGGCACGATCACGACGTCGAGCTTATCTTCGATCATGCGCAGATTCGCGTCACGCTCGCCAACCAGCGAGCTCAGTTCTTCGCCGCCGATCTCAACGACGGTCGCCGGCTTCCGCGTTGTCTGCTCTGACGTGGCGGCTCATCCTCCTTTGCGGGTGCGTCGTCCACCTCGCCTCGTGCGTTCACGTTCGCACACGCTCTGCCGAGCGCGTTGGTGCCGGAGCATGTGAAGTATATATCACGGGGATTGGGCAAGTCAACGCACTGCGTCGGGGCGAGGCCGTCCTCTATCCCTTAGAACGTCCCGAGGCGCGGAGTGATCCCCGCGCCTCGCCGATCACCATGCCGCGGGCGCTGCCCCCGCTACTGCATGATGGCCTTCACGATCTTCAGCGCGCCCTGGTTCCAGGCCACCCGGTGTGTAACTCCGGTGCCCTCTCCCAGCTCGTCCTTATGGTCCAGATACCACTGATAGGAGCGAATGAGGGCGTCCGCGTTGCTGTAACGCGCCGACCAGCCCAGCACCTGCTTGATCTTGTCCACGGCCACGAAGCTGTCGGTGTCGGCGGTGCCGTAGACCCACTTGTAGAGCGGCGACAGGTGCAGCGCCTCCAGCAGCGCCAGCGCCGGCTTGACCAGCCACGCGGGGGTGCCTATCACGCGCGCGCCGCCCCCGGCGTACTCGCACAGGGCGCCGACGTCCTCCCGCACCGTGCCGAAGTCCTCGGCCCCGACGTTGAAGACGTCGTCGCACAGCTCCGCGTCCTCCGTCGCGCACAGCCAGATGGCCTCACACAGGTCGTCCACCTCGAGGAGCTGGTAGCGGTTGGAGCCGTCCCCGATGACGGGGATCTTGCAACCGCTCTCGACCCAGTCGTAGAGGATCTGGAACACCCCCAGACGCGCGGTGCCGATGAAGGTCTTGGGCCGCAGGATGGCGATGGTCATGTCCGAGTCATCGAACTCCCGGCAGACCTGCTCGGCCTGCACCTTGCTCTCGCCGTAGGGGCCCACGCCCACCATGGGATGGTCCTCGTGGAGCGGGTGAACCTTCGGTATGCCGTAGACGGCGGTCGAGGAGATGTAGACGACGCGCGGAACCCCGAGCTCGCGGCAGACCGAAAGGACGTTCCGCGTCCCCTGGACGTTAGTCGAGAAGATGTCCTCACGCTTCCACAGCGGCAGCGCGGCGGCGGCGTGGATGACGCAGGACAGCTCGCGGCCCGCCAGGGCCTCCTGGACCGCATCGCGATCGCGGACGTCCACGTTCAGGAAGATGGTGCCCTCAGGGTAGTCCGACCGGATGTAGTCGGCTACATCCAGCAGCACGAACTGCTCATCGGGGCGCCTGTCGTGGAAGTAGTTGACGGTGTGGAAGCCGAGGAATCCGGCGCCCCCTGTGAGCGCGACCATGGCGATGATGTCCCTCCGCGAGCTGCAGCGTACCAGACAAGAGGCGCGCGGCAGGCCGGCGCGCCATGGAGGTGCTTCGGCCCGCTCAGGGCCGAGTCCTTCAACACGGGCGCCGTTGGCGTGGTTCCACGCGCGGAGACGCGAACGGTACGGACCGCCGGTGCCCGAGGCCGAGGAGGTTCCGTACAGGCGGAAGCGAAGGGGCGTCGGCGGCACTGAAGTCATCACCACCGTCGGGAGCGGCCCATGAAGGCCATCATCCTCTGCGCGGGACACGGCACGCGATTGCGCCCCCTCACCTTCTATCTCTCCAAGGCGATGGTGCCGGTCGCCGGCGTGCCGCTGCTCGAGCGCATCGTCGTCAGCCTGCGGGACCAGGGCTTCGAGCAGCAGATTATCGCGCTGTCGTGGCTGGCGGAGCAGGTCCAGCACTTCTTCGGAGACGGCTCGCGCCTGGGGGTCCAGCTCACCTACTCGATCAACACTGAGCCCTCCGGCACGGCCGGCGAAGTGCATCATCTCCGGGACATGCTCGAGGGTGAGGACCACGTCCTGGTACATTACGGCGACATCCTGACCGACCTGGACGTGCGGGGGCTGGTCGGGGAGCATCGCCGGCATGAGCCCGCCGCCACGCTGGGGCTGGTGACGGGCGTGCCCGTGCACACGGGCGTGGCGCATGTGGCGGACGACGGCTCAGTGCGCGGTTTCGTTGAGAAGCCGCCGCTTGAGCGGCCCACCAACGCCGCGGTCTTCGCGCTGAGCCGCCGGGCGCTGCGCTTCTGCGCACCCGGGAAGGACTTCTCCCACGATGTGTTCCCCGAGTTGATCGCCGCGGGGGAGACCGTGCGCGGGTTCGTGGACGATGACGCCTACTGGCTGGATGTCGGACGACTGTCGGACCTCGAGAAGGCGAACGAGTTCTTCACAGGAGCGAACCATGGGCACTGAGGCAGCCCGCCGACAGGAGGCGGGCACAGGCGATAGGGCACTAACGGCGGCACTGAAGTCGAAGGCGGTGGACCTGGGCGCGGACCTGGTGGGGGTCGGACCGTGCGAACGCTGGGAGGGCGCCCCGGCCCAGATGCACCCGCTGGGGCACTGGCCGGAGGCGACACACGTCGTTGTCGTGGCCATCCACCATCCGGACGCCTGCGTGGAGCTCGGTGGCGTGCCGGATGCGCACCACATAGGCCCCTACGGCGTGCAGGGGAAGATGAACGAGCGGCTCAGCTACATCCAGCTTCACCTCGGGCGGTGGCTCGAGCGGCAGGGGCATGATGCGCTCCCGATTCCGCCCACCAACATCTGGCGCTACCGGCCCTACAAGGAGATCGAGCGGCCCTTTGGGCCCGACCTGTCGGATATCCATGCGGCGGCCTGCAGCGGCCTGGGCGAGATCGGCTATCACGGGCTGCTGATGACCCCGGAGTTCGGGACCTGGCAGCGCTTCTGCTGCATGATCACCGACGCGCCGCTCGTGGCCGACCCGATGTACGACGGGCCGGAGCTGTGCGACCGCTGCGGCGTGTGCATCGAGAAGTGTGAGGAGCTATGCGGCGGGGCGCTCGCGCACGAGGTGACGGGCGAGGTCGTGCTCAACATCGATGGTAAGCAGTTCCGTTACGCGGAGAAGAACCTCTGGCGCTGCGCGTGGAGCGAGCACTTCGGGCTCGATGCCTACCTGGACATCCCCGAGCGCGTGACGGAGGAGGTCATCCTCGAGAACCTGCGCGAGCACGGACGGCGCGGCGGTGTGATGGGACCGTGCCTGAAGTACTGCCGGCCGCCGCATCTGCGGGGGCGCTACCTGCACCGGGAGGTCCCTGAGAGCGCGCCCGCCGACCGCCGCCTGACCGAGCGGATCAAGCGCATGGCGCGCGACGGGCGCATGGCGATGGTGGGCATCGTACCCGTGGACGAGTGGGAGCCGGGCGAGCCCGGCGACCCGCGCGAGCACCTCCCGGGCTGCCGCTCGGTGATCGTCTTCGCCACGGACTGGCCGGAGGACTCGGAGATCGACGGCTGCGGGCCGCTGGGCGAGCCGTGCGAGCCGGCGCGGTGGGGGGCGACGCTGCAGGCCGACCACCTGGAGTTGGACCTGACGCGCGAGCTGGAGCGATGGGGCTACTTCAGCGTTTGCCACACGACGATCCAGCCTCAGGACGCCGCGGCCAGGGCGGGGCTGCTCGAGCGCGTCAACGGCCAGCTCTTCAGCCGGCGCTACGGTCGGCGCCTGGCCTGGCGGGCCGTGCTGACGCAGGCTCCGCTGGCGAAGACGGGGGCGGACCTGGTGCGCACTGGGCCCCGCGAGGCGCCCACAACCGGGGAGTTGCACGCCATCGTGTCCGAGGACGGCGCGGACCTGCTCGGGGTGGCCTCGGCGGAGGCCGTGGCGCAAATGGCCGCGCAGTTGTGCGGGCGGATCGACGAGGAGGCGCTCAAGGTCAACGTGCTGCAGAGGGGGCCGATCCACGGGCAGATCGAGCCGGAGATCGCGCCGCGCGAGGCGGCGCGGGTCTTCGCTCCCGAGGACTGGCTTGAGGGCGCGAGGTCGGTCATCGTCCTCGGGATGGCCTACCCGGCCAAGACCCTGGACCGGGCGGGCGCGGAGCCGGCGGACGCCGTGGGGCCCTATGCCTTCGCCCACTACCAGGTCACGCGGGATATCGGGATAGACGCGCTGAACGTCGCGCGGGAGCTGGATCGGCGGGGCTTCCGCGCGACCGTTACATGGGACGTGACCGGCGTGGGCTCGAAGACGCAGAACCCGCGCTTCGCCACGCCCGACATCTTCGCCGGGCGCATCGAGGCCGCGGCCGCGGGGCTCGCCGTCATCGGCCGCGGCGGGTTCGCCATCACGCCGGACTATGGGGTGCGCGTGCGCTGGGTGGCGATCGTGACCGACGCGGAGATCGAGCCCAGCGACCCGCTGGAGGGCTTCGACCCCTGCGAGGGCTGCGAGGCGCCGTGCATCGCCGCCTGCCCGGTGAGGGCGCTCTCGGCGACCGATGAGGAGTGCGTGGGGGAGCGCTGCTGGGCCGCGCGTGACCTGCTGCGCTGCGACTGGGCGAAGCGTTACGCGCTCGTCGGGGACGAGGGCCCCAGGTACATGGGCTCGACCACGGACGTGCCGCCGCCTGACGGTGAGATCACCGCCGAGGACATCGCGGAGGCCGTGCGCCGGCGCGACCCGATCCAGCGGCACCTCGACTGCATCCTCGAGCCCTGCCTGAAGGCGTGCCATGAGGTGCTCCGGGAGAGGGCTATGGGGGAGTAGGGGGGAGAGTAGGAAGGTTCAGCAGTATAGCACCGTATCCGACAGGGGGAACTCGTGAAGTATCGCATGTACGTCGATGAAGTCGGCAATCCAGATCTGAACGCGTCGTACGACCATCGTCACCGCCATCTCAGCTTGACCGGCGTCATAATAGAGCTTGGGCATGTCGTCGCGCAGGTATTTCCCCGGCTGGAGGATCTCAAGCGCCGGTTCTTCGGGTCTCATCCCGACAACCCCATCATCTTGCACCGCAAAGATCTGGTCAACGCAAGGCCTCCTTTCCAGTGCCTCAGAGATCCACCGACACGCACCAAGTTCGACAGCGAGCTGCTTCAGTTGCTCGCCGAACTCGACTACGTCGTCATAACTGTGGTCATCGACAAGCAGGCTCACGTTGAGCAGTACAGGGTGTGGCGGTATGACCCCTATCACTACTGCATGAAGGTGCTCCTCGAACGATATGTCATGTGGTTGCAGGGCATTCGCGCAGAGGGGGACGTGATGGCAGAGTCTCGTGGGGGCAAAGAAGACAGGCGGCTGAAAGCTTCATTTCTCGGGCTTACGGAAGCCGGGACTGAACACATCGGGGTTGAGACATTTCAGCGTTGGCTCACGAGCAAGCAACTAAAGGTGAAGCCGAAGTCGAACAACATTGCCGGGCTCCAACTGGCAGATGTGATCGCCCACCCATCGTTCAAGGCGGTTCAGGCGCGAAGAGGGAGAGTTGCGTTGCCCAACACGTTCGGTGGGCGGATTGCGAGCCTGCTGGAAGAGCAGAAGTACCGGCGGAGTCCGAACGGACGCATAGAGGGCTGGGGAACGAAGTGGCTGCCCTGACATAGTGAAGGGGCCCCTCGCGGGGCCCCCGAAGGCAATGGAAAACCTTCCACCTCCGGATAGACCGGATTGCTATGATTATACCCGTCCGCGCAGCGGCGGTCAAACCTTCTCTTGCAGTCCAGTAGTTGCTGGCGCAAGTTACGGAAAGCGCCGAGCGTGGTGCGCCTCAGGTGATCAGCGTCAACCTCAGCGTCCCCGGGCGTATCTGTCTGTTCGGGGACAAGATAGACATCGCGCATAAGCCCGTCATCGCGGCGGCCATCGACATGTACATGGAGGTGCGCGCCGAGGGGAGCGACGGGCGCGGGGTGACACTGTACAGCCGTGACTACGACGAGACCGAGCGCTTCGAGATCGGCGATGAGCCCGACGTGTCGCGCCCCATGAAGTACGTGCAGGCCGCCGCGTGGCTGCTCCGAGACCGCCTGCCATCGGGCTTCAGGATGGAGGTGGAGAGCGGCATCCCCATCGGCGCGGGCCTGAGCACCTCGGCTGCGCTGACCGTGGGCGCGATCATGGCGCTCGACGTGATCTTCGGCCTCGAGTTGACTCGCGACGAGATGGCCGAGGTCGCGTACGTGGCCGAGCACGACGTCTGCGGCATCTCCTGCGGGCGCATGGACCAGTACGCCATCGCGCACGGGGGCGTCACCTTCATCACCACGGGCGAGCCGGCGTCCGCCGAAGTGCTTGACATTCACGCGCTTCCCGTGGTAATCGGGGACTCGGCCGAGCCGCGGCAGGCGTCGGAGGTGCTCAATCGCACCCGCCGGCGGCTGCACGAGCGCGACCCGGTGGTACTTGACGCATTCGAGCATCTGCATCAGTATACACTCGCCGGGCGCGAGGCTCTGGTGACAGGGGACGGTCCGCGCGTCGGCGAACTCATGAGTCTGAGCCAGGTTCAGGAGAAGCGGATCGGCGCGTCAACGCCCACGATCGAGCGGCTGTGCGCGGCGTCGGTCGAGGCCGGTGCCCACGGGGCCAAGCAGATGGGGGCCGGAGGGGGCGGCTGCATGGTGGCGTACTGCCCGGGCCAACAGAGCGAGGTGGCCGCGGCGATCGAGGCGGAGGGCGGCGTTCCCTACGTATGCGACATCTTCAGGTGGCACGGGGACCGGCCGGCGGGGCCGGGTGCGAGGGCGGAGTGAGAGCGTGAAGCACACACGATTCGTGGCGTCACTCATCCTCGCGGCTCTGATCGCGGCAACGGGCGCGCGCGCGGAGATCGTGGCCGAGATCGCCTCGCGCGTGCCCCGACAGGCGCACTCGTACGCCGAGATGATGGCGGCGCTGCAGGAGCTGCACCTGACGGACCGTGTCACCTGCCGCAGCCTTGGCACCACCCACCAGGGCCGCCACGTAGCGATGGCCGTGGTCTGCGACCCCGACCACGACCCGCGACAGCTCCGCAAGCTGCTGATCATCGCGCGCCAGCACGGCAACGAGCCGGCGGGGACCGAGTCGTCCCTCGCGCTGCTGAGGCACCTGGCGGTGAGCGAGGGGAAGGCCGAGCGGTCACTGCTGCGGCGGGTGGCGCTGCTGGCGATCCCGATGGCGAACCCCGATGGCGCAGCTCGGTCGATGCGGCGCAATGGCGCCGGCCGCGACCTTAACCGCGATTGGGTGGCGCTGAGCCAGCCGGAGACGCGGGCGATCGAAGCGGCCTTCCTTGACTGGCGCCCCGACGTGGTGATCGACCTGCACGAGCTTCCCGCGCACTCGCACAAGGCCTCCTACCAGGAGAACTTCGTGGAGACGATTGCGGCCTGTCCGTCGCTGCCAACGCTGCTCGGCGAGCGCTGCGGCCGGACGAGTGCCATGCTGTCGGTGTGGATGAAGCGCTACGGGCTCCCGCTCAACTGCTACTACGATACGCCCGGCGACGACACGCGGCTGTGCCACCGGCACTTCGGCCTCGTGCATCAGGTGCCCTCATACCTCTTCGAGTCCAAGACGGGTCGGGGCCGGAGCCTTCGTGACCGCGCGGCCTACCACATCCTGGGCATGCTCGTGATCGCCAACCAGCTCGCCTACCATCACGATGACCCGTTGAGGCCAATCTTGAGGCCAATGGATGTGGCCGCCGCGCCGCCCGCACCGGAGCCCGAGCAGGACGCTCAGGCAGAGTCCGGCCCCGCACGCACCACGGTGGCCCTCGGCGAGCCCGTGCCCGACGCCCAGGATGAGAATCGCACGCTGCTGACGGCCCGAGTAGAGGGCACGGATGACTTCGCCTACCTCACCTTCGAGCTGGACGGTCGCGTGCTGGTGATGACCAACCGTGGGCCCTACGAGTACTCGCTGGACACAGAGGGCTGCGCGGACGGCTCGGTCGAGATCGCGGCGCGGGCCTACAACAGCTCCGGGCGGTGCATCGCCAGCGATCTCCGGACGGTGACGCTGGTGCAGCCGGGCGCGGCGCTGGGGGAGTAGGGCGGCGAACGGCGGCGGATGCCGTCAGGAGCCCAGGTCGGCGCCGGGCCGGCCTCTGCATGAACGGCTGACTACGGGGGTGTGACGGTGGAGCAGGCAGAGGCGCGACAGCGAATCGAGCAGCTCACTGAGCAGCTCAACTACTACAACTATCGGTACTACGTCCTCGACGCCCCGGAGATCTCCGACGAGCAGTACGACGCGATGCTGGTGGAGTTGGAGCGGCTGGAGGAGCAGTTCCCCGAGCTTCTGCGGTCGGACTCCCCGACCCAGCGCGTCGGCGCGGAGCCGTCCGATGAGTTCGAGACGGTCGAGCACACCGTGCCGATGCTCAGCCTCGACAAGTGCTTCAACGAGGATGAGCTGATCGAGTTCGACCGGCGGCTCAAGCGCCACGTTGGGATGGACGAGGACGAGGATATCCGCTACGTCTGCGAGCTGAAGATCGACGGCCTGGCGGTGAGCCTGCGCTACGAGGACGGTGTGCTGGTGCAGGGCGCCACGCGCGGGGACGGGGCCCGAGGAGAGGACATCACCCCGAATCTGAAGACGGTTCGGAGCATCCCGCTCCGGCTGCGAGGCGAGCCCCCGGCGATCATCGAGGTGCGGGGCGAGGTGTTCCTGCCCATCAGCGAGTTCGAGCGCATCAATGCCGAGCGTGAGGCCGCGGGCGAGGAGACCTTCGCGAACCCGCGCAACTGCGCCGCCGGCTCGGTGCGGCAGCTCGATCCGTCCATCACCGCCTCTCGCCGGCTCGACATCTTCTGCTACGGCACCGGCGAGGTAGTGGGCGGCGACTGGGCTTCGCACAGCGAGGAGCTGGAGGTGCTGCGGGAGCTGGGCTGCAAGCTCAACCCGCACATCGGCAGCGTTGCCTCCATCGAGGAGGCCCGCGAGTTCTGCGCGGACTGGACCGCGAGACGCCAGGAGCTGGACTACGCGGTTGACGGGGTGGTGGTGAAGGCCGACAGCGTGGAACTGCAGCAGCGGGCGGGCGCCACCTCCCACGGCCCGCGCTGGGCGACGGCCTTCAAGTTCCCGGCCGTGGAGGCGGAGACGGTGGTCACGGACATCGAGGTAACGGTGGCGCGGACGGGCCAGCTCACGCCCGTCGCGATCATGGAGCCGGTCTTCGTGGATGGCTCCACGGTCAGCCGGGCGGTGCTGCACAACGAGGACGAGGTGGCACGCAAGGACGTGCGCGTCGGCGACCACGTCATCATCCGCAAGGCCGGGGACGTCATCCCGGAGGTGGTGCGCTCGCTGCCGGAGAGGCGCACCGGCGACGAGCGGCAGTTCCAGATGCCCGACGAATGCCCGGTGTGCGGCACGGAAGTGGTGCGTGAGGAGGGTGAGGCCGCGACGCGCTGCCCGAACCTCAACTGCCCCGCCCGCCGGCTGTCGCTGCTGCTGCACTGGGCCGGGCGGCAGGCCATGGACATCGACGGGCTGGGCGAGGCGGTGGGGAAGCAACTCCTGGACCGTGGACTCGTCGAGCGGCCCGAGGACCTCTACACGCTCGGCGCCGAGCAGCTCGAGGACCTGGAGCGCATGGCCGAGAAGTCCGCCCAGAACCTGATCGACGCGATCGAGGCCAGTAAGGAGCGGGGGCTGGAGCGCCTGCTGTTCGCACTGGGCATCCTGCACCTGGGCCGGACCGCGGCGGCTCGACTCGCTGAAAGCTACTCCTCGCTGCGCGAGATCGCCGACGCGGAGCAGGAGGAGTTGGAGCAGGTCCCGGAGATCGGCCCGAAGATCGCCGAGAGCATCAGCGACTTCTTCTCGCGGCCCGAGAACCGCGATCTGCCCGAGCGACTGGAGGAGCTTGGGGTCCGGACCACGCGCCTGGAGCACGAGGGGCCGGTGGGAACCCCGTTGGAGGGTCTGACGTTCGTCTTCACTGGAGCCCTGAACGGGATGACGCGGTCGGAGGCGGAGGAGAAGGCAGCGAACCTTGGCGGCCGCGCAACGTCTTCTGTAAGTAGTCATACGGATTACCTGGTGGCCGGCCCCGGCGCGGGCTCGAAGCTGGACAGGGCCCGCGAACTCGGGGTCGAGGTCATCTCCGAGGAGCAGTTCCTGAAGATGATCGGAGAGGCCGAAGACTGAGGCGCCACCGACAGCGGCCTGCCCGGCCATCCCGAAGATTCAGGTGAGAGCGTCGCTGAAAGGAAGCGGCGATGGCGCTGAGGCGCGGGAGCCCGTTTGTGTGCTACTGGCTCCCGGTCATCGCATGGGCGCTGGTCATCACCATCGGTACGTCGCTGCCGCGCGTGCCTGGCCCGGAGGTTGATGGCGGAGACAAGCTGGCCCACCTGCTGGCCTACGGCGTGCTGGGCCTACTGCTTATGCGTGGGCTCCGGCGGTCGCACCGTCTGCCGCTCCTGCGGGCCGGGGCCTTGACACTGGGGCTGGGCGGAACGTACGGGGTCCTCGACGAACTGCACCAGATCCCGCTGCCCGGACGAAGCTGTACGCTCGGCGACATTGCGGCCGACCTGCTCGGGTTGGCCCTCGCGGGCGTCGTTTTCTGGACGTGGCAGAGGCTGAGGCAGGAGCCTCGCGGCACAGAAAGCCAAATAGACGGGGAGAGGAATGCAATGGCGGAACCGTTGCATCTGAACGGAAGCAACTTCGAGAGCGAGATACTCCGCTCCGACGTGCCGGCGCTGGTTGACTTCTGGGCACCGTGGTGCGGACCGTGCCACATGATGACGCCCGCGCTGGAGAAGCTGGCCGGCGAGTACGACGGCAGGGCCAAGATCGCCAAGCTCAACGTGGACGAGAACATGGATCTCGCGACGAAGTACGGCATCCGCAGCATCCCCGCGCTGCTGTTCTTCCATGGCGGGGAGGTCGTTGACTACGTCATCGGCGTCCAGTCCGAAGAGACGCTGCGACAGAAGCTTGAGAGCCTCGCGTAGAGTCGGTTCGAGGCATCGATCGACCGAGCGCGCGGCCACGGCTCAGCGCGCTCGTGCTGGCTCACATGAAGCGCGACCGGCACAGGGAGGGTCGGTCTGCGCCACACAGAGGAGAAAAGGAGAGTGTGGTGACGCGACATGTTGGATCGCGAAAGTAGTACTCACCGCCACGCCCACATGATCATCATCCTGCTCAGCGTGCTGATCGGGATGGTATTAGGGACCGTGGCCTGCAACATGCCGGAGCGAACATCGTCTCCGGCCATGGCCCAGGAGGCCCCCGCAGAGGCGCCGAGCGCCAGAGAGCTCGAGAACGAGTTCACGCGGATTGCGGAGAAGACCCTGCCCGCGGTTGTGCGCATCAATGTGGAGGCGACGGCGGCGACCCCCGCGATGGAGGACGTACCCGAACGTTTCCGGGAGTTCTTCCGGCAGTTCCCCTGGTTCGACTTCCCCGAGGATGAGGATGGTGGGGAGGGCGGACGCCGGCACATGGTCCCCCGCCGTAAGGGTGTTGGCTCAGGATGGATCTACAGCGCCGATGGCTACATCGTGACCAACGCACACGTGATCGCCGACGCCACGAAGGTCACGGTAGTGCTGCACGACGACCCCGACGACGGCAGCGAATACCCCGCGGAGATCGTCGGTCGTGACCCGAAGACGGACCTGGCGGTTCTGAAGGTGGATGCGGGACGCGAACTGCCTTACCTCAAGCTGGGGAACTCGGAGAACATGAAGGTCGGCTCCTGGGTGATGGCGGTAGGGGCGCCGTTCCAGCTCGAGCAGACGGTCACCGTCGGCGTGGTGAGCGCCAAGGGCCGGCTGATCGAGCCGGACCCGAGCATGCCCTACATTCGGCTCGGCGACATCATCCAGACCGACGCCTCCATCAACCCCGGCAACTCGGGCGGGCCGCTGGTGAACCTCAATGGCGACGTGGTGGGCATCAACGTGGCCTACGCGGCGCCGATGCGGACGGGCAACATCGGCATCGGATTCGCGATCCCGGCCGAGACGGCCGAGAGGATCGTGCCGCGCCTGATGGAGGGGAAGCCCATCGCACGCGGCTGGCTGGGCGTCAAGATCAAGGACCTGACTCAGAACCTGGAGGAGTTCTACGGCGTTGACGGCGGGGCACGCGTCGCCGGCATCGAGGCCGATGCACCCGCGGCCGACAGCGACCTGCAGGTGGACGACATCATCATCGCGGTGGACGGCCAGGACGTGCAGGACACGTGGGATCTGCAGCAGGCCATCGCGCAACGCGAGCCAGGCACCACCGTGACATTGACCGTCGTCCGCAACAAGACGGAGCGCAATATCAAGGTGAAGCTGGGCGAGATGCCGGCCAAGTACGCGGGCCTGCCCGAGGAGGAGCCGCCGGCCGCCGGGCCTGAGGAGGACTGGCCGCTGGGCATTGCGGTGATGTCCCTCGACGAACTGACGCCCGACATACGGCGTCAGCTCGGCATCGACGCGGAGACAGCCCGGATCATGGAGGACTTCACAGGCGTGCTGGTGACGGACATCGAGCCGGACAGCCGGGCGCTGCCGCGCGTGCGGCCGGGCGACGTCATCTCCAAGGTCGATGGCAAGGACGTGGCCACCGTCGAGGAGTACCGCAAGCAGATGGAGAAGGTGCTGGAGGAGGACCGTGATTTCGTGGTGCTGCACCTCTCCAGGGTGATCGACGGTGAGGCGGTCTCCGATGCGGTTGACGTGGAGATCGAGTGACCGCATCTGACGGCATCATGACACGCAGATCGGGCCCCGGATTCCGTCCGCCGGGGCCCGTTCCTTTGAGCGTCCGCGCCACCGAATCTTAAAGCCGGGCAGGGAGGAATCGATAGGTGGCGATGGGTAATATAGAATTTGCACAAGCAGCCTTCGGCTCCGAACGCTGGCTGGTCGTGGAGGTCGCATGGGGGTGGTGCGGGCTGCGCCGCACCGAGGCGGGGATGACCGCCTGCACCCTGCCGCTTGCCGAGCGTCTCGCGGCGGAGCGTGCTGTAGCTGCTGAGGGGGAGGAGGCGCGCCGTGATCCGCTTCTTGACGAGGCGGGACGACTCCTGGCGGCCTACTTCGCGGGGAGCCGGGTGGACTTCGAGCTTCCATTGGCCCCGGAGATCAGGGGGGCCTTCAGCCGGGGTCGCCGCGAGCCGCGCGGGCCGCGGGGCAGGCCCTGGCGAACAACCCTCTGCCGGTGGTCATTCCCTGCCACCGGGTGGTGGGCGCGGATGGCCGTCTCGTCGGCTTCGGCGCGGGGTTGGGGATGAAGCGCCGCCTGCTGGCGCTCGAAGGCGTGACAGTGTGAACTCGAGGCGAACCCGCCAACGGCACGGGCTCGAGGCCCGACGCGCGCAGAGCCGCGCGGTTGACAGGACTCGGGCGTTTGCGTAATATGGCGTGAGATAGGCGAGGCGACAGGACGGAGGCCGCGCGCCGTCCGCTCGTCGATCGTGCTCTAGCGCGCGAACGTCGAGCGTTCAGTGCTGTTGGCGGTTGCCGGGCGGGCACGCACAAAGCACCGAGAGGTGGCCGATCGACATGCGTACTTCCGTGGCGACCCGATGTGCGGTATTCCTCGTATGTGCCATCATCCTCACAGGGCTCGTTGCTCCCCAGACGCAGGCGGCGGTGACCATAGACATTGGGGACTACCGTGCCGCGGCACTGGACTTCGTGCAGCAGAAGTTCGGGCTGTCGCGAGACGCCGCGATCACCGTCATGCATCGCTATGAGGACATGCATGGCGCGAAGATCATCGACACCCTCGATCTTCCTGAGGGAGCGGTGCTCGACTTCGTCCGGGTGGACGGCAACGCGCCCGACCCATCCTCGATGGTTACCTTCGAGGGGTCGGGCGTGCTGCGTGAGGCACACCCGAGGCTGTTCTACCCCATAATCCGCGAGGTGCTCGAGAAGGCTCCTCCGGGTGAGCGGGAGCACGTGCTCGCTAACATCCGGGAGGCGCTCAAGCGCGGGTGGTTCGTGCAGACCATCACCCAGGAGCAGCGCGACCACCTGCTCAACTACAGGCTGCCGGGCGAGAAGCCGATGCGCGCCAAGGCACCGCGGCGGGTGCGCATCCTGGTGGTGCTCAACAACTTCCCGTACTGGAACGACATCTCCCCCTCTCCGGGCGCCTACGACAGCGGTGGTGACCGCGAGCATCCGGTCTCCGAGGCCCTGGACTTGCACACGCCCGGAGGGCACATAGACACCACCACGCTGCGTCCGGCGGGTCTCGACTCGCCGACGTGGTCGGCCACCGGCGAGGCGCCACAGGGGGGCACCAACGCATCGGTGAGCAACCACCCTCGCCTCGAGTACACGGTGAGTGGTCGCACCGGCACCTCCGTGGACCTCAAGGAGCGCTGGTTCGACTTCCTCTTCAACGTCAACAACCCCCTTAGCGTGACGAACTACTACTACGCCAACTCCCACGCCAACATCGCCATCGAGGGGGACCGGAGCGACATTGTCGGTCCGCTGGAGAGCCACCACATACTCGACCGCATCCCGTACCTGGGCGGACCCGGTCACGACTACGCGATTCAGCCGGGCACGCCGATCGTGCGCCGTGAGCCAGGCACCGGTCTGTGGGGAGTGAGCGCCGACAGCGGCGAGGACCTGATCGGCACTCTGGGGTACAATGGGACCGTCAGCATCGGCGCCGTCCAGATCTGGGACGATGCCAACAGCGAGTGGGACGACCTCGAGGTGACCCAGCGCGTCACGGACCCGTATGATAGCCGCCGGTATATCGTCAAGACGGCCTCCTTCGACGACGATGACAGGATCCGGGCCAGGATCGGCGGCACCTGGCGCAACGTGCCGATTGACGCCGGCTTCAGCCTTGACGACACCACCTTCACGAGCGCGGAGATCATCGGCTCTGAGCCGGGCAACCGGCTGCTCTCGATGTGCTACTACACGCACGACCACATCGTCGAGAACGGGCGATTGGGGACCCGGCCCTATCAGCTCCGCCACATGCAGAACAGCGCCGGTCGCGTGGACGACATCCTCGGCACCGTGGACGATCCTGACTGGCACTACATCCGGCCCTTCCCCTACGACCACGACGTGCAGGACCACCGCGACCCGAACTGGGGCTACTTCGAGGATCCCAATTCGGTCGGCGCGCACAACTTTGGCGTGTGGCTGGGGCATCTGAACGCGGTCATGAACGACAACGGTATCGCGCCCAGCGGCTACAGTTGCCGCATCAACCTCTATCCCTCGGACGCGGCTGGCAGCCAGGACACGGGCGGCACGTCGGGCCCGTGGAGCGGGACGCACGTCTTCATCCCCAACTCCTCGGTGGTGCTGCCGTCGGACGCCGGCCTCTATCTGGCGGCCCACGAGCTTGGCCACGCCCTGGCGGGGTTCCCGGACCTGTACGACCTGGACTTCTACACCAACGCCACGGGGGTCGACCCGCCGCTGTTTGAGTGCAGCATGATCGGTCCTTACAGCGTCATGGCGCACGGCGGCCGCCGGATTGACGCCTTCCTGAAGACGCTGGTTGGCTGGGTCGTGCCGGTGGCGGTCACGGAGGATATCATCGGCGCGGACCTGCCGGAGATCGAGGGCACGCTCGAGAACCCGGTCATCTACAAGCTGCCCGGGCGCCCCCACTACATCGCCAACGACGTGCCGCCGGATCAGTGGAAGGAGTTCTTCCTGGTCGAGAACCGCAATCGCACCGGCGCGAACTACTTCAACGACATCTCCCCGCGCGGCATGTATATCTACCACGTGGACCTGCGCTTCGGGCAGACCGAGGAGTGGCACCCCGCGGTCATCGTCGAGCAGGCGGACGGGCTGTACGAGCTGGAGCGGAACCCCGACGGCCAGTGGGGCGACCTGGAGGGCGACCCCTTCCCGGGCTCGACCGATAACCGGAACTTCACGCAGCTCACCGAGCCCCACAGTTGGAGCCACGGCTGGGTCTCCGGGGTGGGCGTCAACAGCGTGAGCCCAAAGACGGACCCGCCACCGGAGCCACCGCCGGGTGTGCTCCAGCCCGGCTCGAGCACCGATAGCTTCTCGAGGGTCGCGAATATCTCCGACCCCGGGACCTTCATGACCGCAGATCTTTATGTGGTGCCTCGCGAGGTCATCGCCACGCAGCTCGCGGTCCCGCCGCCCGACGCTGACGACGAGGACGGCGACGGCATCCTCTGGGAGGTCAAGCAGGGCACCGAAGACTGCCTGATGATGCACCTGAAGCTGGACAACGACTCGGCAGCCCCGAACCTCTCGCGCGGTGACGTCGAGCTGGCGACCATCCGCATCGACGAGAACGGCTCGTCGCAGGACGACCCGGACACCGAGCGCCTGTCACTGTTTGACGACACCAACGGCAATGGCGTGTTCGAGGTCGATCAGGACACCCGCATCGCGACGTCGGCCTTCCAGAGCCAGACGGCCTACTTCACCGACCTGAACTACCGCATCCCGCTGGATGAGCAGCGGGACCTGTTCGTGACGTATGACGTCAGCCCCGGCGCGAACGCCGCGCCAGGCATTTCACTGGGGGCGGGCATCGCCCAGTACGACTACATCCGGCCGGAGATCCCCGGCGCGGTGCAGCGGCGGGTGCGCCAGCCCATCTCGGGCAGCAACGACGGCCTGGGAGCGGCGCGCTTCCCCATCAACTCAACGCTGGTGGCCATCGACGAGGCCCCCGACACCGTGACGGTCACGCCGACCAGCCGGGCCCCGATCGATGAGCCGGAGCCGCCCGAGCCTGAGGGCAGCGCGAAGGCCATAGAGCCGGGCGACCAGGACGTGCCGATCCTGTCGCTGACCTTCGAGGTCGATCAGGACCGCGCGTCGGTCACCCGCATCCGAGTAGACGAGACGGGCACCATCAACGCCGTCTCTCACGTCACCGCGGCCAAGCTCTATCACGATCTGAACGCCGATGGCGTGGTCGATCCCGGCGATACGCTGCTGGAGGAGACGACCTTCGCCAGCGTCGCGGGCACGGAGCGGGCGTCCTTCGATATCCAGGCCACGCCGGTCGACATCGTCGAGGGCAGCCCGCAGTCGGTGCTGCTCACGGCGTCTTTGTCGGACGAGTTGCCTCTGGAGACCCCGCCGCTGACGCTGCAGTACACGCTGGTGGACACCAGCTACATCACGCTGGGTCAGGTGGAGGACATCGTCTCGGATGAGAACTTCCCGATGTCCTCGGAGGAGGTCTCCACGCCAATACCCAACGAGCCGCCGGCGGCGCCCGAGAACCTCGCGGCGACCGTGCTGGGCGACGGCAGCATCCTGCTGAGCTGGGAGCTCTCCAACGACGATCCGGATAAGGCCGCCAAGGCCGGGGAGAACGACGTCACGGAGTACCACATCTACCGCTCCACGCAGGCGGCGGATCTGCCGAACATGACGCCGGCCGATGTCTACGCGATCGTGGCGGCCGGGACGACCGAGTTTAATGACCTCAACGCCCCGTTGGGCGTGGACCTCTACTACATGATGCGCGCCTACGACGGCGTGCAGGAGGGTCCGGACTCGAACATCGCCGGTCCGGTGCAGGCGACCGATAACCTCGCGCCGACCTTCAGCAAGTTCGACCCCGCGCAGGGCGCCGACGGCGTCCCGCGTGACACGACGATCGCCTTCACCATCGAGGACAACGCCTCGGGCATCGACCAATCCACGCTGGTCTTCGAGGTGGACGGGGTGGACGTGGCCCAGGCGCCGGAGACGACCATCACGGGGTCGGCGATGCGGCTGCGGGTCGAGTACGATCCGCCGGCCGACTACGACTTCCTGCAGGAGGTAACGGTCAGCCTGCAGGTGGCCGACAACTTCGGCAACGTCGCGCCGGCCGAGGGCGAGTTCGAGAGCTACGACTTCACGGTGGAGGGCCCGCCCACCTTCAGCATCGCCGGCGTCATCACCGACGCCGACGGCAACCCCGAGGAGGGCGTGCGTGTAACGGCGGGGCAGCTCTTCGCCGACACCAACGCGCAGGGCGAGTACGAGGTAACGGGCCTGTCTGCCGGGGACTACACCGTAGTGCCGTCGAAGGACGGCCGGTCCTTCAGCCCCGAGCAGCGCGGGGTCACGGTCGGCCCCGACGCCGTGGCCATCGACTTCACCTCGGCGCCCGGCTATGACATCGCCGGCACGGTCGAGACGGGCGACGGCGACCCGTTGGCGGGCGTGACGGTCAGCGCCGGCCGCCGCCAGGACATCACGGGACAGGACGGCACCTGGGAGATCAGCGACGTGCCCGCAGGTGACTACACGCTGCGGCCCAGGCTCGCGGGTTGGGTCTTCGACCCGACCGAGCTGGCGGTGACGGTTGATGAGCAGGAGGGCGACGCCCTCGGGCTGCTCTTCACCGCCTCGGTCGAGACCTTCGACGTCACTGGCGTGATCCTCACCACGGGCGGCGACCGGCTGGCAGGCATCCAGGTGGATGCGCTGCAGAACGACCAGGTGGTCGCCACCGCGCACAGCGGCGCGAACGGTGCCTACAGCCTCACAGGCCTGGAGCCGGGGCATTACACCGTGCGCCCCGAGGACGACGACTACGCCTTCGAGCCCGTGGAGACCGACCTGGACGTGGTCACAGACCTGTCGAACGTGGACTTCGTCGCCGCGACTCTCTATACCCTGCCCCTCGGGCAGGGCCTGAGCTTCGTGGCCGTGCCCGTGAACCCGCTCAACCCCGACGTCCAGGCCGCCTTCGGCCAGGATGTACGGGTGGCACGGTGGGATCCGCAGGCGGAGGACTACCTCGAGGCGCCCTCCAACGACGCGCTGATGGCCCTCGCCCCCGGTCGCGGCTTCTGGACCGAGAGCCCGGATGACCGCGACGTGCACGTGGCAGGCGAGGTCTTCCCGAACGATCAGGGCCTGACGCTGAACCTGCCCGACGGCTGGACGATGGCCGGGAACCCCTATGAGCGCGAGCTGCCGTGGGAGCAGTTGCAGATCCCGGCGGGCGGCGCGGCCGCGCGCTACGGCTTCATCTGGGATCGTGAGGACGAGACCTATCGGCTGGTGAGCACCGCGGCCGGCCTGGGTGGCCTCACGACGGTGCCCAAGAACCAGGGCATGTGGCTGCGCGCCCACGGCTCCACGCAGGTGAGCATCGCCGCGCCCGGCGCGGCCCCGGCCTCCGCCGAGGTCGCGCAGCGGGCGGCGCGCCATCCCGCGGAGAACGCGTGGATCGTTCCCATCGTGGCCCGGGCCGCCAACATGCTCGACGCCTGCAGCTACGCCGGCGTGCTGCCGCAGGCGGCGGCGGATCCGGCTGCCTACCGCATCGAAAACCCGCCCATCATCGGGCCCTATGTGGACGTGTACTTCGTGGATGCCTCCGGCCGCCGGCTGGCGGTGGATGTGCGCGAGGCCGGCGCAGCCGCGCAGAGCTGGGACTTCGTGGTCTCGACCGATCTGCCCGGCCTCCAGGTTGAGGTCGCGCTGCCCGACCTGTCTGAGGTCCCGGCCGACAAGACGGTGACGCTGGTCGATAAGGCGGCGGGGAAGCGCATCTACGCCCGGACCATGACCTGCTACAGCTACAACTCCGGCGACGGCGGGGCGCGCAGCTTCCGCCTCGAGATCGCCGACCGGGCGGAGTCCGGCCTGATGATCACCGGCGCCTCGGCCGCCGCGGCGCGCGGCGGTGTGACCGTCAGCTACTCGCTGTCGGCGGAGGCGGAGGTTCGCATCGAGGTGCTCAACATCGCCGGCCGCCGGGTGGCGACGGTAGACGCGGGCCGGCCGCAGCCGGCCGGCGTGTGCGCGGCGAGCTGGAACGGCCGCAGCGGTGCGGGCACACTGTGCCCGGCCGGGCGCTACCTGGTGCGGCTGGAGGCACGCGGCGCGGACGGCCAGCAGGCGCAGGCGCTGGTCCCGCTGCAGATAGAAAGGTAGATCGATTGGAGGTCCCGCCACGGACCTCGACGAATCGAGCGGTCCCTCCCCGGCGGACCAGAGCCGGGGAGGGGGACGGTGTATGCAATATCTCGTCCGGGGTCGTCGCGCCTGGGGTGGGCATGGACGCTGACGTACCAGTGCACTCTCAATACGCCATGTAGGGTAAGGGAGACACAGGCACGCAGGAGAGGTGCAGGCCATGAACCGCTCACATCATCGAGTCACGACGAGTGCCACGCTGACCATGCTGCTGTGCGGCCTGGCCATGGCCGGGCTGCTGGTGGTGAGCGCCGCCACGGTCGAGGCGGCGCACGATTGGTCCGCCGTGGCGTCCAATGGCAGCACGTGGGCAGTAGAGGACGTGGCACGGGTCGGGATCGAGGCGCTGCGGCACTCGCCTCGCGAGGACGTGCGGCGCTCGGCCTTCATCGCCGACCGCCTGATGTCACCCTTCGTCTACGATCCCCGCGCGGATGAGACGGTGGCACGCTGGACGCTGCCGGAGGCGGACCGGGCCGCCGATCCCGCCGCGAGCACCGATGAGTACCGCATCGCCTTCCTGGGCACCGGCCTGGGCGGCCTTCTCGGCCAGGCGGCGCTGGGCGCAGACCCGACGCTGACCAACCCCAGCCCCGCGGACGGCAGCACCGCCGCCACGGGGCCGGCCGGTACCACCCGAGACGTCACCTTCCAGGTCGATTACACCGACGGCGATGGCGACGCCCCGACCACCTATGAGGTCGAGATCGCAACCGGCTCGGACGGAAGCAACCCCGTCACGGGCAGCCCGTTCACCATGAACACCACGGGCTCGAACTGGTCGGCCGGGGAGACATTTGACTACACGGTTGCGCTGGACACCGGCGACACCTACTACTTCCGCTTCCACTTCGACAACGCGGCCGACTCGGACGTCTACCTCCCGGCCGCGGGCTACTACTCGACGACCGTCGCCTCGACGCCGGTGCTCTCCAGCCCGCAGGCCGTCGTGCCGGCGGACATCGAGCACCCCACGCTGGTCACCTTCCGCTGCACCTACACGGACACCGACGGCGTGCACTCGGGGGGCGCCTATGGCGCCGATGAGCCGGTCGCGAAGGTCTACATATACACCAACAGCGATCGGACGGGAGACTATGACGAGAGTACGCAGTCGCTCCCGCCGCCGTACGACGGCCCGCCGTACGACACGCGAACCAGCCCCTACACCATGAGCCTGGTCAGCGGCTCGATCACCTCAGGCGCCGTGTTCGAAGTCGATGTGGCCCTGGCCCGCCCTGACGTCTACTACTACTACTTCGAGTTCGATCCCGATGGGCCAGGGGGAGACCCCACAGTCGAGACGCCGCTCGCCACTGCCACGCCGCCCACGCAGGGGCCGGTGGTGATCAGTCGGGCGCCGGAGCTCGACTACCCTGCAGCGCCCTACGACGACGGCGCGGATCCCGACGACGGTGACGGCGACCCGACCACAGTCACCTTCCGCATCATCTACACGGATTACGACGGCGAGGCGCCGAGCCAGAAGGAGCTCCACATCTTCACCGACTCCGGGCTGACCGTGCCGTTCGGCACCAGCCCGTACGACATGACCAAGATCGCCGGCGATGTCGGTACCGGGGCGACGTACTCAGTGACGGTGGAGCTGGATTCGCCGGGTCACTATTACTACTACTTCGTGTTCGACAACGACACGTATCTGCCGGGCGCAGGGCCGGGCCGGGCCTTGAGACAGCCGGCGGCGGGCAGCAGCCCGGATTACGAGGAGATCATCCTCGTTAACCAGGCGCCGACGCTGTCTGACTTCTCGCTCGACCCCACGAGCGGCAGCCAGTGGGATTCCGATGATGGGACGGCCGGCGACCAGCCGTATACCTTCACGGTGGTGTACACCGACAAGGACAACGAGGCGCCCGCCGGCGACGGCGTGCTGTTGCACGTGCACACGACCACCAGCGGTGCCAGCCCGACAGACTACGAGTTCCAGATGGCGCTGGACACCGACATCACCAGTGACATCGACGATGCGCTGTTCGACGGAGACTACACCAACGGTGAGCAATACTACGTCCAGGTCTTCGGCGTGAACCAGGCCAATCCCGGCGTGCGGGAGATCGGTGACGGGGAACACGAGTTCTGGTTCACGGCCAACGACGGGTCGGAGGAAGCGCGACTGCCCAAGACGTCGGGCGCCTATGTCGGCCCCACGCTCAACGACCCGCCCAACGCGGTCACCAGCGGGTTCGACCCCAGCGGCGAGACGCTGGCGAGCACCCAGAGTCAACCGGACATCACCTGGAACGCGGCAAGCGACCCGAACTCGACCGACACGGCCGGCGTGCTGAGCTACCGGGTCGAGTTCAGCCAGTCGAACGCGCCCTTCACGCCGGTGACCACCTACGAGGGAACGGCTACCGCCGGCGCAACAACGGCGCAGCCCGGGGCACCGCTTCCCGCCGGCACGTGGTACTACCGCATCATCACGCTCGATGACAACAGCCCTGAGCCGGCCGAGTCCGGGCCATCGGCGGTGCAGCAGATCGACATTAACGCCAAGCCGGAGCTTTCTGATGGCGCCGTCGATCCCCTGGGCCCGGACGAGGACTGGCTGGGCGCCGGCGAGGCCGACACCTTCGAGTTTAGTGTCGTCTACACCGACGCAAACGATGACCCGCCGACCGAGATCAACACGGTGGTCCAGAACGCGTCCACGACGACATTCCCGATGGTCGCGCCCGGCGGCGGGGGCGAGCTGGGCGACGGGGACTATACCAACGGCGAGCTGTACGTCGCCGACCTCGACGGCGTGCTTCCGGTCAATGAGCCCACCGGCGCGGACATTGGCGACGGCGACCATACCTTCTACTTCACGGCCAATGACGGCACGGAGGACGCGGACAACCATCCCACTCCCGCGGCCGACGGGCCGGAGGTGAACGATGCGCCGAACGCGGTGACCAGCGGCTTCGATCCGGCCACCGGCAGCACGGTGCACCCCACGCCCGACGAGATCAGTTGGGATGCCACCAGCGACCCCAACTCGACCGACCCGCCTAACACCATCAGCTATCGCGTTGAGCTCAGTCGCTGGTCGGGTGACTGGGACAGCCCGGAGTACACATATGACGCGGCGGCCGGCACCACGACGGTGACGGTCACGGAGACGCTGGCCACCGCGAAGTGGTACTACCGCGTGGTGGCCATCGATGATAGCGGAGCCGAGACGCCCTCCGCGGTGCAGGACTTCACGATCGAGGAGGCCGCGCCCGTGCTGACGCTGCTCGCCGACCCCTACGACGACGGGGTCGATCCCGACAGCGGCGGCGAGGGGGACACCTTTACCTTCCGGGTGAACTACAGTGACCCCGATGGCGATCCGCCCAGCTCGCCCGACCTGATTATCACTAACACCACCACAGCCACGACGACCACGTACCCGATGTCACCCTTGAGCTTCAATGGCGCGCCGGATTACGTCACCGGCGAAGACTATGAGGTCCAGGTGACTGGCGCCGACATCGGCGACGGCGAGCACGAGTTCTACTTCGAGGCCAGCGACGGGGTGAACGTGGTCCAGAAGTACGGGGACGATCCAACCGAGACACCGTTCGATGGTCCGCTGGTGAACGACCCGCCGAACGCCCCGACGACCGGTTTCGACCCCTCCGGCGGGGATATCCTGACCGACCGCCGGCCGACCATCAGTTGGGACGCTGCAACCGACCCGAACTCGAGCGACACGGCAGCGACGTTGAGCTACCGGGTCGAGTTCAGCCAGGCCACGCCCTTCGTGGTGGACTCCGACTACACGGTGACCACGACCCCGGGCACGACGACGGCGGACGTGCCGCAGCCGATGGCCAACGGCGTATGGTACTACCGTGTAACGACCATCGACGACAGCGGCGCCGAGTCGACGCCATCGGCCGAGCAGCAGTTCGAGGTCCAAGGGCAGCAGGAGCCAACGCTGACCAACGCGAGCGTTGCGCCCACAAGCGGCGGGGAGGCCGACACCTTCACCTTTGAGGTCACCTACACAGATGCGAACGATGAGGCGCCGACCAATGACGAGGTGACGCTATACGTCACGAATACGACGACCGGCGGCGCGGCCGTGCAGTTCGCCATGGGCGAGCAGACCACACCGCCCTACGACTACACGGCCGGTGTGGTCTACACCGTTGACGTGCCCGCCGTCCTGATCGGCGATGGCGAGCACACGCATTACTTCGAGGCCTCCGACGGAACGACGACGGTGACGCAGCCGGTCGGCGGCGGAGCGGCACAGAACGACGGGCCAACCGTGAACGACCCGCCGAACCCACCGGACAGCGGCTTCGATCCGGCGCGCGGCACCGTGGTCAACGAGCGCCAGCCGACCGTCGTGTGGGACGAGGCGGACGACCCGAACGCCACCGACACCCCGGACACGCTCAGCTACCGGCTCGAGTTCAGCCTGACGGACACTCCCTTCACGGTCGAGTCCGACTACACGGCCACGACGGCCGCCGGCACCACGCAGGCGCAGCCGGCCGCCGAGCTGCCCAACGGCACCTGGTACTACCGGGTCACCACGATCGACGACCTGGGGGCCGAGTCCGCTCCGTCCGCAGTGCAGGAGTTTGAGGTCGATGTCAACAACCCGCCCGAACTCAGCAACCCGGACGTGCATCCCGCCTCCGCCGGGCTGGCGGACACCTACACCTTCGAGGTGACCTACACCGACGCGGACGACGACGCGCCGGCTCAGATCCAGGTGACAGTGACCAACACCGAGACGTCGGACGTCATCACGCGGAACATGTCGCAGCGCGACGCCGGGCCGTATGACTACACCGCGGGTGTTGTGTTCACCGTTGACATCTCCGGCTCCGTCCTCGTCGACGGCGAGCACACGCACTACTTCGGGGCCTCGGACGGCACGGACGCCACGCAGTTGTATCAGGTTGATCCGGACGTGGAGTTTGATGGTCCGCTGGTGAATGACCCGCCATTGGCGCCTGACTCGGGCTTCGACCCCACCGGCGGCGCCCTGGTCCACTCGAGGCAGCCAACCTGCACCTGGGACCCGGGCACCGACCCCAACCCGACCGACCCCGAGGACACGCTGCAGTATCGGCTGGAGTTCAGCCAGACGGCAGCCCCCTTCACGGTCGAGGCGGCGTACACGACCCTGACGGCGGTCGGGACGACGACCGCGCAGCCGGCTACTCCGCTGCCGGCGACGGCTCAGCCGTGGTATTGGCGGGTTTGGACCATCGACAACAGCGGTGCGGAGTCCGGCGATGCGTCGGCGGTGCAGATGTTCGAGCTCGATACCAACAACGCGCCGGAGGCGCCGCAGCCCGTGGAGGGCTACCTGCCCGCCGACGGCGACACCGTCCGCAGCGTCACGCCGCTGTTCCAGTGGCCTGAGGGCAGCGACCAGGATCCGACGGACACGCCGGCCACGCTGCGCTACGACATCCAGGTCGATGACAGCGATACCTTCGGCAGCCCGCTCATTGACGACCAGACCGCGGCCGGCGTGACGCAGTATCAGGTGGCCGCAGCCGACGCGCTGCAACTGGACGCGCAGTACTACTGGCGAGTGCGCACGGTTGACGCGCAGGACGCCGTCTCGGACTGGACCGAGGTCGCCCTCGGGCTGGCGACCCCGCTCGGCTTCACCACCAGGATGGTGTCGGTGCTCCAGAACGCCGGCCTGACGCCATTCGCCGGCGCTCTGAACACCGTCTTCACATTCTCGGTGGAGTACGCGGACGCCGACGACCTCCCTCCGGCCGGTCCCATCGAGGTCGTCATCGGCCCCGGTGACATCCTCATCGAGGAGCTGACCAGAGACCTGACGGACCCGGATCCGTGGAACGTCGGCGTGACCTACCGAACCACGGTGGTGGGCAACGAGCTGGGCCTGGGCCACTACGACCACTACTTCCGGATCAACACCGGCGACTCGCACTTCGACGTGCAGACGCCGGTCTACGATGGTCCGGTGGTAGGCATCGACGGCCAGATCCGGCTCACCGACGATGCGTGGAACGACGTCAACGGCTACGAGGAGAACGACACCGTTTACATCGAGGTCGATGACGGTGACGAGAACACAGACCCCGGCGCCGTGGAGACCATCCAGGTGCAGGTCCAGGATGAGACAGGGTCCGACCGGGAGACGGTGGATCTGGTCGAGACCGGTGCCGACACGGGTCTCTTCCGCGGTCAGATCGACACGATCGGCCGGGCGGGATCGAACGGTGACGGCGAGCTGAACGTCATGAGCGGCCCGACCGGCAACACGATCTCGGCGTCGTGGACCGATCCCGACGGCGGCGCACCCGCCATTGACACGGCGCTGGTCACGGATACGGTCGCTCCCGTGGCCGTGAGGGGCGCGCAGATAACGGCGCAGTCCGGGCCAGACGGCGTGACGGCGGACGTCAATTGGTCGCCATACGACGCGACGGCCCAGATCGACGCCGCGGGCTACCACGTGTGGCGGTCTACGACGGACTTCAGCGACACAGCGGGCGCCACGCTGGCGGCGACGATCGGCAACCCGATGACGCAGTCCAGGACGATCGCCGGGCTGACGCCCAACACGACGTACTTCTTCGCCGTCACCTGCTTCGACGAGGTCCCTAACGAGGAGACCGTGGTTGAGACGACGAGGGTGACGACAGCCGACAACCAGGCGCCCTACCTGGCGAACGAGGCGCCGGCGCCCGACGCCGTCGAGGTGCCCCTGGACAGCGATGTCGCCTTCGATGTGCTCGATGACGGTGGCGGCGTGGATCCGGCGACGTTCGTCGTCGAGGTCGAGGGCACCGACGTTACCGGTGATGCTACAATCACGCCGGTTACGCTCGGCCTCCACGTCAGCTACGACCCGCCGGCGGACTTCAGCTACAACCAGCAGGTGGACGTCCACGTCACCGCGAGCGACAACGACGGCAACGCGATGGATGAGACCTACTCGTTTACCACAGTGGCCGACGTGCAGCCGCCGCAGGTGGCGAACTGGAGCTTCGATCCCGCCGGCTCGCTCACGTTCGATCTCACGGACGACGTCTCCGGCGTGAACATGACCAGCTTCGTTCTGCAGGTGGACGGGGTTGCGGTGGACAACGCGGACCCCGCGCTGACCTGGGATGACAGCGATCTGCTGGACGTCTCGGTCGATTACACGCCCGCAGACGGCTGGGCCTACAGCACGACGCTCAACTTCTCGGTGGACGTCTCTGACTTCGCGGGCAACGCCATGCCGACATACACGGCGCAGGAGGACACGGAGGTTGACGACACGGCGCCGGCGGCGGATCAACTCACGCCGGCGGACGGTGCCACCGACGTCGCCGTGGACACCGCCATCTCGCTCAGGCTGCGCGATAGCCAGTCGGGTGTGGATGCCGACTCGGTGAGCATGGACTTCGACGGCCAGGATGTGACCGCCGATCTCGACTTCGGCCTTGGGGCTGCCCAGGCGGGCGGCGAGGCGCAGGTCATCGTCACCTATCAGCCGCCCGACGACCTCAACTACGAGACCGACTATGACGTGCACGTCGAGGCGGCCGACATGGTCGGGAACCAGACGACGGTGGACTGGAGCTTCACGACGGAGGCGGAGCAGACGTTCGAGATCGCCGGCACCATCACGGACAGCAACGGCGACCCGATGCCTGGCGTTGAGGTGGCGGCGGACAGCGTGATCGTTAGCACCGACGGCAATGGCGTGTATCGCCTGCAGGGCCTTACGGCCGGTGACTACACGGTGACGCCGACGCTTGCCGAGTACGACTTCGAGCCGCTGTCCGAGGACGTGACCGTCGGACCATCGGCGAGGGACGTTGACTTCGTCGGGACGGCGAGGACCTACGAGATTCGCGGCACGGTCACCGACAGCGCCGGCGACGGGGTCGGCGGGGTCTCGGTAACCGACGGGACCCGCACGACCACGACCGATGCGGACGGAAACTACGCGATCCAGGACGTCCCGAACGGCAACTACACGGTGAGCTGCTCGCGCGATGCCAACGCCGACGGCTTCGAGGACTTCAACTACACCCCACGGAGCCGGGCGGTCGCGGTGGAGAGCGCCGACGTGGACGACGTGGACTTCACTGCAACGCGGAGGACCTACACGATCTCCGGGACCATCAGCGACAGCCGCGGCAACCGGATCTCCGGCGTGACGGTGAGCGACGGCACCCGCACGGCAATCACCAACGAGGCGGGACGGTTCACCATCGCCGGCGTGCCCGCCTCGACGGTGACGCTTACGCCCACGCGAACGGGGATGGCCTTCGACCCCCTGACGATGGACGTGACCGTACCGCCTGATTCGACGGGCAACGACTTCGCCGCTTTCAACGAGTTCACGCGCCGCTTCGGCGCGGGTCTGCGGATGGTAGCGGTGCCGTGCCTGCCGCCCGCTGGCCGCGACCGCGCGGTGGACGTCTTCGGCACCGAGAGCGTGGCGCGCTGGAACGCCAGCGCGACGCCGCCCGGGTACGTCGCGGGCGATACGGACCCCGACCATCTGGAGCTGGAGGTGCGGCCCGGCGCGGCCTTCTTCGTGAAGTTCGCGAACGACACGACGGTCACAGTGCCGGGCGATCCGGTGGACGGCGACGGAACCTTCAGCGTGGGCGTGTATACCGGCTGGAACCAGTTGGGGAACATGTACCAGCAGGCTCTGCCGCTCGCGAACATCAGCGCGGCCGGCAGCACCCAGATCAGGCCCTTCGGCTTCATCTGGGACCCGGACGTCGGCACCGTCGGCGGCTACCGCATGATCTCGCGCGACCCGGCATTCAACGCCGCGAGGAACTTCATTGAGGCCTGGGAGGGCGCGTGGTTCAGGGTCACCGGCGCGGCAGGCACCCTGACGATCACCGCCCCGGCGGGCGTCACCAGCCAGTCGCTGGTCGAGGGCGCCGCCGCCAGCCTTGAGGCTCCGGCGGACGGCTGGCTGGTGCCGATCGTTGCCCGGGCGGCCGGCGCGGCCGACGTGACCACCCTCGCCGGCGTCGCCTCAGGCGATGCGGCGCAGGGCTTGCGGGTCGAGAACCCGCCCATGGTTCCCGGGACGGTCGACGTCTACTTCACCGACGGCGACGCGCGGCTGGCCCATGACATCCGGCCGCAGACCAGCTCGCAGATGGTCTGGCCCTTCACGGTGGAGACCGACCTGGCCGACGCGCAGGTCGAGCTGACGCTACCCGATCTCAGCGGCGTGCCGGCCGACCTGGCCGTCTACCTGAGCGACCTCGACGCGGGCAAGCGGATATACGCTCGCACGCTGCCGAGCTACACGTTCACCGCCGGTGCCGGGGGCGCGGCGCGGCACTTCGAGCTGGAGGTGGCGCCGCGCGGCGCAGACAACCTGAGCATCGCCAGCGCTTCGGTGCAGGCGACCGGCGCGGGGCTCGTCGTGACCTACGACGTCAGCACCTCCTGCGCGGTCAGCGTCGAGGTGCTCAACATCGCGGGCCGCAAGATCCGGCAGCTCATGCAGTCGCAGGCAGCGGAGCCAGGGCGCGCCGAGCAGGTCTGGGACCTCCGGAGCGCGGACGGCACCATCGTCCCGAACGGTACGTATCTGATCAAGATCGAGGCCGTGGCCGACAATGGGCAGCGCGTGCAGGCCCTGCGGCCGGCGCAGATCGAACGCTGACGCCGACGAGTCCTTGAGCGCAGCAGTCGGCAGCCGACAGTTCAAGAGGTGACAGAGGCATGATGAAGACCAGGCGATGTGCCGGAATCGTCGCCCTCGTCCTGATGGTTCTGGTGACGATGGTCGTGGCCGGATGCGGCGGTGGCGGCGACGACGATGGCGCACAGGTCAACACCGGGTCGATCTCCGGCACCATCGTGTACGCAGCAACTGATCCCCCCACACCGCTCGGCGGCGTTACAGTCACGGCAGGGAACCGCACCACGACTACGGCCGACGACGGCAGCTTCACGCTGAGCGGCGTCCCGGTCGGCAACCAGGTGCTGACCATAACGGCCGACCCGCAGGGCGTCGTGGTTCCCCCGGGCGTGGACCTCACCGTCCCCGTGACAGGGGGGCAGACGTATCAGCTCCCGGCACCGGTGCAGATGATCGATGCCATCGATACGCCGCCGAACGAGCCGGATTTGACCGGTTGACCGGCGGACACGGGATAGCGAGGAGCGCCGGACCATCACGCAGCGCCGCCGGCTCTGCCGGCGGCGCTGCTTCCACTCGCGGTGGATGACATGGCACTGAGGCTTCGAGGACGGCGACCGCGTCGCGCCCCCCTGCTCCTTCCCGCCCTTGCCTGCGCGGCGATGCTCGGCACCTGCGCGGCCTGGGCCGACTGGCCCACGCTGCGCGGCGACCCGATGCGCACCGGGCTGGCCCAGGAGGCGTCCGTCGGCCCGGAGGGCGTGAGCGTGCTCTGGTCGGTGGAGCTGGGTGGCAGCGTGGATAGCTCCCCGGCGGTCGTCGAAGGTGTCGTCTACGCCGGGAACTCGCTGGGCGTCATGCATGCGGTCAGCGCCGAGGACGGCTCCAGTATCTGGCGCTTCGCGACGGACGGCGCGATCGTCTCCTCGCCGACAGTGGCGGAGGGCACGGTCGTCTTCGGCTCGGTGGACCGCTTCCTCTACGCGGTGGACGCGGCATCGGGGGAGCCCCGCTGGCGCTACCGGACGCGCGGGCCGGTCATCTCCTCCCCGGCGGTGGTCGATGGCCGCGTGATCTTCGGCAGCATGGACGGCCGCCTCTATGCCGTTTCGCTCGAGACCGGCGAGCTGCTCTGGCGGACCGAGCAGGGCGCAGGCATTCAGGGCGCGCCTGCGGTCGCGGGAGCAGTGGTGCTCTACGGCGATGACTCGGGCGCGATGCGCGCCGTGTCGCTCACCGACGGCAGTGAGGTCTGGGAGCTGCAGGGGACGGGGAAGGTCATCGCGGCACCGGTGATCGCGGGCGACCTGGCGCTCTTCGGCGTGATGGGCCAGAGCGCGCTCACTCCGCCAAAGCTCGACTTCCTGGTTCTCGTGACGGCCCAGACCGGCGAGCAGGTGTGGGCGCTGCACGAGGCGTACTCCGTGCTCACGTCCCCACTGGTCGCAGGCGAGCTGGTGTTCTTCGTCACCGTTGAGGGCTACCTCTCCAAGACCGTCGCCCGGGCGGCGAAGCTGGCGGACGGCGAGAAGGTGTGGGAGCGTCAGGTCCCGGGAGTCGTCGACTCCTCGCCGAGTCTGATCGGCCTCAGCGCCGACCCATCCACCGCGCTGGCTGAGGCCAGGCTCTGCTTCGGCTGCCATGACGGCCGGCTCTACCTGCTCGCCGCCGACACCGGGGCGATCGTGGATGCCGAGCCGCTGGCTCCGAAGATCTACTCGTCGCCGGCGATCAGCGGTGACCGCATCTATGTCGGCGCCAGCGACGGGAAGCTCTACTGCCTGCGGTGACTCCTCGCAGAGGCCGCCTCGGCCGGAGGCCGTCGAGGCTCGCTCCGCACGCCACCACAGAAGCCTCTCACAGCGTCAGGGCCAGCCAGGATCAATGTCGTCTCGCCATGCCATCGGCCGCGGCGACCGGGGCCTCGCCGCCCCTCCCGGCGCGGATCTGCGCGTGGTTGCGTGGGGCTCTGGCAGGCGCTATAATGCGAGAGTTGAGGGAGAGCCGAACTCCGCACAAGGGCGACCATGACCCACATGGCACGGGTTCTCGACATCGACTGCCGCCCGGCGCTGGTGGCCGAGATGGAGGCGGTGGGCGTACACGCGGCGGCGGCCGGGGGGCTGGCCGACAAGGCGCGGCTGCGGCCGGTGCGGCTGGAGGCCGTGGACGGCCGCGTGGCGGCGCTGCTGAAGCAGGAGATGCTGGCACTGGGCGCGGACTGCGCCGTGCATCGCGGGGTGGCGGACTTCGAGCGCGACGCGCGGCCGGTGGTGCTGCTCGGCGACGTGCGCACCTACGAGCGCCTGGCCGAGCGGCTGGAGCAGCAGCCCTGGGAGCTGCCGGAGATCGGCCGGCGGGTGCTGGCGGCGGTTCGTGCCTTCGAGGCCGAGGAGCTGGAGCCGCTGGACTGCGCCGGGACGCGGCTGGCTCTGCGCGAGCGCACGCTCGTCATGGGCGTCCTGAACCTCACGCCCGACTCGTTCTCGGGCGATGGGCTCGGTGGCGACCTCGAAGCGGCGGCTGAGCAGGCCGCGGGCTTCGTGGCGGCGGGGGCCGACATCCTCGACGTGGGCGGCGAGTCCACGCGTCCGGGTAGTGAGGGCGTCTCCGTCGATGACGAGCTTGAGCGCGTCCTGCCGGTGGTCGAGGCACTCGCCGGGGAGTTCGACTGCGTTGTGTCGATCGACACGAGCAAGCCGGAGGTTGCCCGGCTGGCGGTGGCCGCCGGCGCGGGCATGATCAACGATGTCTACGGCCTGCGGGCGGATGGGATGATCGAGGCCGTGGCCGATACGGGCGCCGCGGCCTGCATCATGCACATGCAGGGCACCCCGCGCGACATGCAGCAGTCGCCCTACTACGACGACCTGATGACCGAGCTGCACGGCTTCCTCGGCGAGCGGGTAGATGCCGCGGTCGCGGGCGGAGTGCGCCGCAGCCAGCTCGTCGTGGACCCCGGGTTCGGGTTCGGCAAGACCGTCGCGCACAACCTGGAGATGCTCCGGCGGCTGCGGGAGCTGCGCAGCCTCGGCCTGGGCATCCTGATCGGGACGTCGCGCAAGTCCACCATCGGCAAGGTCCTGGAGCTGCCGGTGGAGGAGCGGCTGATGGGGACGGCCGCGACCTGCGCGGTGGCCATCGCGAACGGGGCGGACATCATCCGGGTGCATGATGTGTCCGAGATGACGCAGGTGGCGCGGATGACGGACGCCATCATGCGCGGATGGCGGGACGAGACGTGAGCCTGCTGCGCCAGAAGGAGACACTGCGCCGCGATGTCCGCAGGCGGCGCGATGCACTCCCCCTGGAGGAGATCGAGGCCGGCAGCGCCCTGATCGCCAGGCGCGTCATGGACCTCGCCGGCTATCAGCGATCGCGCACCAGGCTGCTGTTCGTGAGCTACGGCAGTGAGGTGCGCACGGGGAGGCTGCTGCGGGAGACGCTTCGTTCGCGGGGCACGCGACTGATTCTGCCCAGGGTACTGGGGATGGAGGAGCCACTGGCGCTGCACGAGGTGCGCGATCTCGAGACCGATCTGAGCGTCGGCTACTCCGGGATCCCCGAGCCCGTGCCGGCGCGTTGCCCCGAGTGCTCGATCTATGACATCGACTTCGCACTCGTCCCTGGGCTGGCCTTCGACCGCCGCGGCGGGCGCCTGGGCTACGGCGGCGGCTTTTTCGATTACATACTCAGCCTTCGGTCGGACCTCGTGGAGAGCGGCGCGGCGGTCGCGGTCGCCTTCGCCATTCAGATCGTGGCCGAGGTCCCGCTGGAGAGCTGGGACATGAGGGTACCCATCGTCGTGACTGAGGATGGGCTGATCGATACGCGACGCGGCCGGAGTTGAGCGAGCATGGCGGTCGGTGATCTGTACGAGGCGGCGACTGAGGAACGACGGGACCCCGATACGGGCGCGCTGGTGCGCCGGTTGACGGGCGACGGGTCGGATAACGCCCATCTCTACTTCACCTCCACGTCGTTCGTCGGCGACGGCGCCGACCGGGTGATCATCAGCTCCGACTGCACCGGCGAGCGCAACTTCTTCCTCCTCGAGCTTCCCCAGCGGCGCATGGTACAGCTCACCGACGCCCACGGGGCGCAGTTCTCGAACGGCTGTCTTGACCCGACTGGCCGGCTCTTCTACTTCGAGGGCCGGACGCTGCGGGCCATCGACCTGTCCACGCTCCGCAGCGACGAGCTATACCGGGTGCCGGAGGGCTTCCGGCCTGCGCTGCCCACCTGCACGGCCGACGGCCGCTACGTGGCCTTCGCCTACTGCCGGGAGTTGCAGACGAGCACCGAAACGGGCGTCATCTACTCCACCATGGGCGAGCGCTACCACCAGCATCCCGCGTGCGTGGTCATGCGGGTGGACACACAGAGCGGGGCGGCGCTGGCCGCGTGGGGCGAGCACAACTGGATCAGCCACGTGTGCATCCACCCGACGCGTCCGGACCTGATCCTGTTCTGCCACGAGGGCGGCGGACACGTCAGCCAGCGCATGTGGACGGTGGACATCGGTGAGGGGCGTGGGCGGCGGTCGCGCCCGCTCTTCCGCCAGCATCTCGGCGAGTCGTGCTGCCACGAGTACTTCACGCGGCAGGGCGAGGTGGGCTTCCAGGTGATCGCCGAATCGGGGGGCGAGACGCTCAACTTCAACTGCTTCGTGCGGCCGGACGGTACATGGCTGCGGCAGTTCCTGCTGCCGGGGCCGCGACCCGGGCACATCCAGTCCAACTCGGACAACACGCTGGTGGTGGGTGATCGCGCGCACCTCTCGGACGACGACCCGGAGGGGGGCGCCTTCATGTCGCTGATCCGGCACGTCAACGGGCGCGGGGAGGTGACCCGCCTGTGCCGCCACGACACCTCGTGGAGGACGCAGATATCACACCCGCACCCGATCTTCAGCCCCGATGACCGCTGGGCGCTGTTCACCTCCGACAGCGGCGGGTCGTGCAACGTGTACATGGCGGACGTGACGAGCATCTGAGGAGGGGTCCGCATGGCGCATGAGGGACCGATTCTGCAGGTCGCCCTCGACTTCGTGAACCTCGGCCAGGCGCTGCGGGCGGCCGAGGAGGCGGTGGCGGGCGGGGCCCAATGGGTGGAGGCCGGCACGCCTCTGATCAAGAGCGAGGGGATGGGGGCAGTCCGGGCGCTGCGCGAGCGCTTCCCGGAGCAGACCATCATTGCCGACCTGAAAATCATGGACGCCGGGCGGGTGGAGGTGGAGATCGCGGCGAAGGCGGGCGCCGACGTGGTCACCGTGCTGGGCGCGGCCTCCGACGAGACCATCGCCGAGTGCGTGGAGGCGGGGCGCAACTACGACGCGCAGGTGCAGGTGGACCTGATAGGCTGCCCGGAGCCGGTGGCACGCGCCCGCCGCGCGGAGGAGCTGGGCGCGGGCATCGTCGGCATCCACACCGCCATCGACGAACAGATGGTGGGCGCGAAGCCGATGGAGCTCATCAGCGCGGTGCGCGAAGCCGTGAACTGCAGGCTGGCTGTGGCGGGCGGCATCAACTCGGAGACCGCTCCGGAGGCCGTCGCGGCCGGTGCTGAGATTGTAATCGTTGGCGGGGCGATCATCAAGGCTCCCGACGCCGCCGAGTCGGCGCGCACGATCCTCGAGGCGATGGAGTCGGGCGAGGCCGTCGAGACCGACCTGTATAGGCGCGGGGGGACCGAGGAGCTGCGGGAGATCTTCAGCCGCTGCAGTGCCGCCAACATCTCCGACGCCATGCACCGCAAGGGCTGGGTCCCCGGCATCCATGCGGTGAAGCCCGGCCTCAAGGCCGTGGGGCCGGCGCTGACCGTCTGGACCTATCCCGGCGACTGGGCCAAGCCTGTCGAGGCCATCGACCGGGCGGAGGAAGGCGCGGTGCTCTTCATCGACGTGCGGGGGGAGGGGCCTGCGGTCTGGGGCGAGGAGGCCTCCAAGAGCTGTATCTCCCGGGGCGTGGCCGGCGTGGTCATCAACGGCGCGCTGCGGGACTCGGGCGAGATTGCCGAGCTGGACTTCCCGGCATTCTGCGCCGTCAGGGGCCCGGCCGCGGGTGAGCCGAAGGGCATGGGCATGATCGGCGTGCCGCTGAAGATCGGCGAGACCGCGATCCGCACGGGCGACTGGATCATCGCCGACGATGACGGCGTGGTGGTGGTGCCGCGGGAGCAGGCCGTGGGCATCGCCAACCGCGCCATGTCAGTCCTGGAGCGAGAGAGCCGCGAAAAAGGCGAGATCGAGGCCGGCCGGACGCTCGGCGAGATCGCCGAGCTGCAGCGTTGGGAGCAGCAGACCGAGGGCGGGGTGCGGGGCTTCAGGCCGCACGGACCTGAGGATGAAGCAGGAGAGGACAAGGCGTGAGCCAGCCGGTGGAGGTGCTGGTCATCGGGCCCGGTGCCATGGGGTGCCTGCACGCGGCCTTGCTCAGCGAGGCCGGCGTCAGCGTGGGGCTGCTGGACCACCGCCACGACCGCGCCCGCCGCATCCACGAGCGGGGTATCACCGTTGAGCGTGGGGGCGAGAGCCGCACGGTGCCCCTGCCATGCAGCGCAGATGCCGCCGACTTCCGCCCCGCTGACACGGCGGTCCTTCTCGTCAAGGCCTATGACACCGCGGAGGCCATCGCACACGCCCTCCCCGCGCTCCATGACGGCTCCAGCGTGCTGACGCTGCAGAACGGGCTGGGCAACTACGAGCGGATCTCGGAGCTGGTGCCTCCCGCCCGCGTGCTGGCGGGCACTACCACGACCGGTGCCACGCTGGTGGACGAGGGCCACGTGCGCGAGGCCGGCCGCGGCTTCATGCAGATCGGCTCGCCGGTGGGCAATCCCGCTCGCGTGCGCCGGGTCGTCGGCCTGCTCTCGCGCGCGGGCTTCGACTGCGAGGCCACCTCAGCGGTCGATGAGACGCTCTGGGCGAAGGCGATTGTGAATGCGGCGGTCAATCCCCTGACCGCTCTGACCGGCCTGCCGAACGGGCAACTGATCGAGATCCCCAAGCTGCGCCGGGTGCTCGATGAGGTGGTGGGAGAGGCGGCGGCGGTGGCCAGGGCCAGCGGCGTCTTTGTGAGCGAGAACATCGTTCGGCTTGTCGAGGGAGTATGTCGGCAGACCGCGAAGAACCGGTCCTCGATGCTGCAGGACGTCTCCGCCGGGCGTCGCACCGAGATCGAGTACATCAACGGAGAGATCGCCAGGCGCGGCGAGAAGTGCGGCGTGGATGCGCCGCTCTGTCGCATGCTGACGGCGCTGGTCGCCGGCCTGGAGGCCGGCGAGCGATGATCCTCATCGGGGAGCTGGTCAACGGGACGCAGGCGAGGGTGCGGTGCACCATCAACGCGCGCGAGGTCAAGGAGATGGCGTGGGTCGCGCGCTGCGTGGCGCGCGGCTGTGACCTGCCCGTGGCGGTGGACACGGCCAACCCGGAGGCCATGGAGGCCGGGCTCGAGGCCCACCGGGGCGAGCAGCCGCCCATGGTCAATGCCCTGAGCCTCGAGCGCGAGGGGCTCAACGGCTTCATCCTACGCGGCCGAGGCGCTCAGCGGCGCGGACGAGTGGTGCTCGCGTTACCTCGCCGCCCACCACGACGGGCGCCTGCAGTGACGGCCGCAATCCGCAGGAGGCGGGGTGCGCCATGAAGGCGGCGATGTTCCTCGGCAGGGGACGGGTGGCCATCGAGGACCGGCCGGACCCGCAGATCACCTCTGCCGATGAATGCCTCGTCCGTGTGATGGCGTGCGGGATCTGTGGCAGTGACAAGCGGCCCTTCGCGGCCGACGGGCCGAGCGAGCAGATCATGGGGCACGAGGCGGTGGGCGAGGTCGTCGAGGTCGGCCGTGGCGCCACGCGCCTGCGGCCGGGCGATCGCGTCGCGGTGTACAACCTCATCGGCTGCGGGCAGTGCGCGTACTGCCGGCAGGGGCGCATCACCTACTGCCCGGACACGCAGGGCTCCGTCAATGGCGGCTACGGGGAGCTGCTGGTGGCGCCCGAACGCAACCTTCTCCCGCTGCCGGATGAGGTGGACTGGCTGCGCGGCTGTCTGTTCACGGACGTGCTGGGCACGCCCATGAAGGCGGTCCGGCTGGCGGGCGTGAGGGAGGGCGATCGGGTCGTCGTCATCGGCTGCGGACCCATCGGGCTGGGCACGGTGCAGATCTGCGTGGCTCGCGGGGCTCGCGTGATGGCGGTGGACGTGCTCGACTACCGGCTGGAGGCCGCGACCGACCTCGGGGCGGAGGCGGCATGCAACGCGGGAGCCGAGGACACGGTCGAAGCCGCGCGCCGTTGGACCGGGCCGGGCTCGGACGCTGCCTTCGACTGCACGGGCGCCGAGGGCCTGGCGACTGTTGCGTTGGATTGCCTCAGGCCCGGCGGCACGGCCATGTGCGTGGGCGCGAACATGCAGATGAGCTTCAGCCCCTGGCGGCACATCATCAGCCGGGACGCGAAGCTGGGCGGAAGCTGGTATCTGCACTTCGAGGACTTCGCCGAGGTCGTGCGGCTTTACCGCGCGAAGCTCATCGACCCGCTGCCGCTGGTCACGCATCGCGTGCCGCTCGAGGAGATCGCGCGCGGCTTCGAGCTGTTCACGGGCCACGAGGACGGGTGCATCAAGGTCGTGGTGCTGCCGGGGCTGAGGTGATCCGGGTGGTCAGGCCGTGGCTGGGCGCGCTGGCCCTGGCTGTGTGCGCCCTCATCTGGCTGGCCGTCTTCGCCTGGAGCGTGGGCTTTGAGCCGGCCGCGGTCGTGAGCGGGCTGGCGCAGGGGGCGGCCACCGTGCGGCTCGAAGGGATCGGCATGGCGCTGCATCTCGAGGCCGCGGAGATGCACCGGGAGGCCGTCGCCCGACTGCGCCGCGCGGGTGCGGGCGAGGCGAGACTGCGCTCGGCGCGCTGGAGGATCGCCGGCGAGCTGCGCGCCGCGGCGCTCCTCGCCCAGGCCGGGGGCGACTTGGAGCTGGCCCAGTCCCTGCTGACCCGGGCGCTGCAGGCCGCGCCGGAGCGCGTCGATCTGCGCTGCATGCTCACCGAGCTGCGGGCGCGCGGGATGCCCCCCGGCGACCGGCGGATGGAGCTGTTGCGGCTGGCCTATCGCACCGATGCCGCGTGTGCCCATCTGCTGGTGGGAGAGAGCTTCCTCGAGACCGCGGACCTGCAGGCCGCCGAGGCCTACCTCACAAGGGCGGCGCGGGCGGAACCGCAGTGGGCCAGGGCGCACCTGACGCTGGCGAGGCTCTACCGGCGGTCGGGTCGCCGCGAGGATGCGCTGGCCGAGGCCCGAGCGGCGCTGGCCTGCGCCGACGGTCTGCGCGAGCGCATCGTCGCCACGGAGATGGTCCGCCTCACCGGCGGCACGGCTCCCGCGGCTTGGCGGGTTATTGCCGAGCACCTCTGGCACGGCTACCGGCACGTGGGGGTCCTCGTCCTGGCGCTGGTGCTGTTCGCCGTCCATCCGGCGATCGTGGCGCTGCTGCGCCGTGCGGTGGCGCGGCTACGGCGTCAGGAGAGCATGCCGGAGAGCGCCTCGTAGAGCCTGTCAGCGACCGCCTGGAGGCCGTACTGCTGCTCGACCCTTCGCAGGCCGTTACCCGCCAGCTCTGTGCGGTGGCCTGGGTCCTCGATCAGCCGCCGCAGCGCATGCGCGAGGTCATCGGTGCGGCGTTCTCGGAAGACAAGCCCCGAGCCCAGCTCCTCGATGAGCGTGGGGATGTTGCCCGAGCTGGAGCCGACAACCGGCACGCCGCAGGCAGCCGCCTCGATCAGCACCCGCCCGAACTGCTCCGTCCAGTTGGGCATGGTCCGGGAGGGCAGGACCAGGATGTCGAAGGCGTTGAGGTAGTCCGGCGCTGCGCTGTGCGGAACGGGCCCCGTGAGCACCACGCGGCCGGGCGGATGGCGCCGGCTCCACTCGCGCAGGGGCTCCGACAGGGGCCCGCCCCCGACCAGCAGGACGCTCAGGTCCAGACCCCGGCGCCAGAGGGTCTCGGCGGCAGCCCGCAGGTCGCCCAGGCCCTTCTCCTCCGCCAGCCGGCCGAGGTAGCCGACCACGGTGCCCGAGAGGCCAAGCTCCTCCCGCAACTCAGCCTGATCGGTCGGCCGGAATAGACCGGTGTCCACGACGTGGGGGATGACGGCGATCTCACCGGTGAACTGCTTGGCGCGAAGCACCTCGGCAACGGCCGGTGCCGACGGCAGCGCCAGCCGGGCGTAGTCGAGCGTCTGCCGCTCCACACGCGAGAAGGGCCAGGGGAAGCGTTTCACCAGGTTCTGCTCGGTCGCGAAGCACATGCGGTAGCCGCGCGGCCGGCAGATGCGCAGCACCTGCCAGGCCGGCAGGCTGTAGGGCTCCTCGTCGAGGTAGACCACGTCCGGGGCGAAATCGCGCAGCACCGGCGCGAGGCCGCGGTAGATGTGCAGACTGATCCTGCCTGAGCCGATGACGGGCAGCGGTCGGGGCTCGAAGAGCGCGGCCTGCATGGGCGCATAGTCCACGACCATGCCGGTGGAGGCGCGCCAGCGGCGCGGCGCGACCATCAGCATCTCGACCTGCGGGCGGCGGCACAGCTCGTTGAAGAGCCGCTGGTTGACGTCGATAACGCACGCATGGCTGATGACGGCGATCCTCACGATCTTCCACCGGCCTCGCGGCTGGCGTCCTCAGCGGATGTTGCCTGCAGGAAGATCTCTTCGATCTCCTCAGCCTGCCGATCCCACGAGAACCGCAGCGAGCGGCGGTGGACCTCGCCGCGCATGCGCTCGAGCATCGCTCGATCCCGGAACAGCTCGTCGAGCCGGGCGGCGATCTCGGCGGGTCGGCGCTCGATGAAGAAGCCGCTCCGGCCGTCCTCGATCAGGTCCAACGCCACGCCCGAGCGCGCGGCAAGCAGCGGCAGGCCGCACGCCGCCGCCTCCAGCACCACCAGGCCGAAGGGCTCGATAGGGTAAGGGTGTACGAGGCAGTCGGCCATGGCGAAGTAGTCCTGCGGGCGATGCACGTGGGGGACGAAGGTGACCCGGTCCGCCACTGAATGCTCCGATGCCATCGCCTCAAACCGCTCGCGAGGCCCCTCGCCCACGACCACCAGCCGCCAGGGCTCCTCGCCGGCGGCCAGCGCCTCGACGGTCTCGGCAAGACCCTTCTCGAACCACAGTCCGCCCATGAAGAGCGCGACGAAGTCGTCGTCGGCCAGAGCCAGCTCAGAGCGGATGCGCGGCCGTGCCTCCGCGCGCAGCTCCGGGCTGAAGACGTCGTGATCGACGCCGTTGCGCGCAATGCGTATCTCCTGGGGCATGAGGCCGTACTCGCGGACGAAGTAGTCCCGCACGCTGAGCGAGACCGCGATCACCCGGCCCCGGCAGCGCAGGGCCGCGCCCCTCTCCAGCGCGGCGAAGATCGCGTCGCGAACGCACTCCCATGCGTGGCGCCAGGCCGGCTTGAGCCTGAACCGCCGCTGCATCTGCGCGCGCAGCCGGTGCCGGTCTCGGTGGACGGTATGCGCCAGCACCCAGCTCTGGACCAGGGTGTTGCCGCCCTGAGAGAGCACGATGTCGTAGTCGCTCGGGTGGATGGTGAGCGAGGAGGAGAGAGTGAACCAGAGCGCGCGGACTCCCGGCGGCGCGGGCAGGGCCCTGATTCGGTGCACGGTGATGCCGGTCAGGTCGATGTCGCGGACGGTGTGGCAGAAGAGGTGGACATCGTGTCGGCGGGCAAGGCGGGGCGCGAGCTCGGCCAGAACCCGCTCCTGGCCACCACCGAGGCCGACGTCCTCAATTACGAGGGCGATGCGCAATCTGGGCGAATCCCGGCGTCCACCGCCGCTCTTGGGGCTGCTCCCAGGCATTCTCTTCCCATCGGGTCTGGCGTGGCGGTCCCATGACTAGCCGGACTGCCGAAGGGCCTGGAGCGCCGCCTCACGCGTTGGCGCGTGTACCCCCTGCTCCTCAGCCTCAATCTCCGGCAGTCGCATGGCGATGGCGACGTAGCACCAGAACAGGATCGCCTCCGGCCACCCGTACAGGGCGGCGCCGACCAGCAGTCTTAACAGCATGCTGGTGCAGGCCGCGAGGATCGCGGCCAGGAGCCATCTGTCGCGCGCCTGCTGCGCAACACGGTATGACTGGAAGGCGAGCCGCATGGCCGTGAAGAGCATCCACAGGTACAGCAGAAAGCCGGGGATGCCGAGCTCGATGAGGCAGCGCGCGTACTCGTTCTCGGCCCACGGCGTGCGGCTCTCGGGCGCCAGGTCATGGACGCTCACGGTGCTGTAGAGCATTCGGCCGCGGCCAGCCCCGGTGGCGATACCGCCGCCGAGCGGGTAGTTGGGCCACCAGTGCACCGCCTTCCCCCACTGCGCCATGATCCGGTGCTGCGTTCTCCTCGGCTGCGTGAAGACGGTGTTAAGTCGCTCCAGTGCCGCACCACCGGTAATCTGGTCCACCTGCCAGACCGCGACGTAGCCGACGAGGATCGCCAGGAGCACGAGGCCTGGTTGGCGGATGAGGCCCAGCAGCACGAGGACCGCGGCGGCGGCCGATCCGTAGGCGTTGCGGACCGCCGTGATCAGCAGCGCGATCACCAGCAGAGGCATGCCCACGACGGCCAGGCCCTGCAGCACGCGCCGATCCCGGAAGTACGCCATGGCGCCGACGCACAGCAGCAGCGCCATCACCGCCGAGCCCGCGAAACCGTGCGGTGAGATGAAGGTCGAGGGGGGCCGCAGCTCGACCTTGTACTCCGGCGTCGCGTACTGCGCCTTCTTGTAGACGTCGAATCCGGGCCCCAGGTTGAAGAGATGATCAAAGCCGATGTGATACTGCAGGATGCCGTACGCGGTGAGTGGTATCATCAGCACGATGACGAAGATCAGGAACCGCTCGACATGCTTGCGGCTCCGCATGTAGTCGTAGGTGAGGAAGAAGACGGGCAGCCAGATGATCCACACGCGCAGGCCCGCGAGGGCCATGATCAAGCTTGCATTGCGCGCATTCAGAAGCTGCACGATGCACCACATGACGAAGAAGATAATCGGCACGCCCATCGGGTGCCACATAGACTTGCGGCGATGGCCCAGGACGCTCAGCCACCCCCAACGCAGGATGCAGATGGCGACGATGTAGTCTTTCAGAAGCTGGGTGTGCCATCCGGGGCTGAGACCTTTCAGGAAGCCGTCCAGACTGGCCGCGGTGATGAGCGCGAGGATACCGAACTCCAGCGACGACAGAGCGGCTACGGTGAGGACGGTGAAGACCATGACGAAGACCGCCACGTCGAAGCCGCCCACATGAGCGATGATGACCAGCGTGACGGCGCTGAGTATCCCCACCGGCAGCAGGATGGCGGATAGCACGGTGCTCGTGGTTGTCCGAATCCTCGGCATCCGCCGTCACTCTCTTGGCCTCGCGCACCGGTGCAAGATGTCCCCCTACGGGCGTGGTCGGCCCTCAGACTACACCGAGCGGTCCCCGAAGGCAAGAGTCGGCTCGCGCCCGGCGCATGGACGCCCGGCTCAGCCCGGGGGGCCCGCGTGCGAGGCATTCATGCGGCGCAGCGTGGCGCATCCCCCGACCAGCCCCCGCACCGCCGTGAGCCAGCGTCGCGCCGCCAGCCCGTGCTCGACCGGGAGGCGGGCGAGCATGCGCAGAAGCCCGTAGCGCTGGTCCTGCCCCACCGCGAGCGCGAAGAGCAGGAAGGCGAGCCGGCGTGGGCCGGCGAGATGCTTGCACATCACGTATGCCCAGTCGTGAGCGTCGGCGTACATCTCCTCATCGCGTCCGGGCTGCCGCGCGAAGCCCGTGGCACGCGGCGCGGGATAGTGGTGCACAGACGCATGGGGGTCATAGATGAGCCTCCCGCCCCCCCGTCGGGCGGTCAGGGAGACGTCGGTGTCGGTCAGGTGCGCGCCGATGATGTTGCGGTCAAAACCCTCCAGCACCTCGCGCCGGAAGCTCATGTTGGCGCCCTTGAGATGATCTACCTCGACGGGCTCGTCGAATCCCGGCTGGTGATGGTTGCCGATCATCCTGCCGTACCAGGTGATGCGGCCCACATTGCTGCTGGGCTCGGCCGAGATGGTGTCGCCGTGGTGGACGATGTCGCGCCCTCCGACGCCCACCACGGTCGGGTCACCATAATGGGACAGCAGCCGCCCCAGCCACTGCTCCGTCGGCCTGGTGTCATCGTCGATGAAGCAGATGACGTCACCGCGCGCCAACTGCAGGCCGGCGTTGGTGGCCGCCGCCTGGCCGGGAGCCGAGACGTGTGCAATGTCCACGAGTTGTGCGTGCTCGGCGTTGTCCAACCATTGCCGCAGTCGGCTGCGGGACTGCTCGTCGGTGTCGTGCAGGACCACGACGATCTGGTCGGGCAGCCGCGTCCCCCTGCAGATGGCATCGAGGCAGCGCAGAAGCGCATCGGGGCGGCGGTAGCTGGGCACGAGTAAGGTGGCTGTCGGTCCACGCTCCCCGCTCCAGCAATCAGGCTGGGTCATGCGACTGTGCCCCTTCTCCGCCGGCTGCCATAGCGGTCCATCAGGAGCTCGCGGCGGACAGCGCGGCATTCTCCAGCGCCTCGCGCAGGAAGCGGCCCGTGACCGAGGGCTTGCACTCGGCGACCTCTTCCGGCGTGCCGGAGGCGACGACCCGGCCGCCGTGCTCGCCGCCTCCCGGCCCCAGGTCGATGATGTAGTCGGCGCACTTGATGACCTCGAGGTTGTGCTCGATCACCAGCACCGTGTTCGCCGCCGCGACCAGCTCGTCCAGTACGTCGAGCAACCGGGCGATATCGGCAAAGTGCAGGCCGGTCGTGGGCTCGTCGAGGAGGTAGAGAGTGTGTCCGCTCTCCGGGCGAGCCAGCTCGCGCGCGAGCTTCAGCCGCTGCGCCTCTCCGCCCGACAGCGTGGTCGCGGGCTGGCCGAGCTTGAGGTAGCCCAGCCCCACGCTCTGCAATGTGTCCAGGATGCGGTGGACCTTGGGGACGTTCTGGAACACCTCCATCGCCTCGGTCACGGTCAGGTCGAGCACTTCGGCGATGGTCTTGCCCTTGTATCGTATCTGCAGCGTCTCGCGGTTGTAGCGGGTGCCGCCGCATTCGTCGCAGTCCACGTACACGTCGGGGAGCATGTGCATCTCGACGGCGCGCACGCCGGTGCCCTGGCAGGCCTCGCAGCGCCCGCCGGAGACGTTGAAGCTGAAGCGGCCCGGCTCGTAGCCGCGCATGCGCGCCTCCGGCACCTGCGCGAACAGCTCCCGGATCGGCGCCATGACCCGCGAGTAGGTCGCCGGATTCGACCGAGGCGTGCGGCCGATGGGCTCCTGGTCGATGCTCACCACGCGCTCCAGATGCTCCCAGCCGGTTATCTCGCGGTGCTGGCCCGGGGCGTCGAGCGAGCGATGCAGGCGCCGGCGCAGCGCCTTGTAGAGGATGTCGTGCACCAGCGTGCTCTTGCCCGAGCCCGAGACTCCCGTCACGCATGTGAAGGTCCCCAGCGGGATCTCCACGTCGATCTCGCGGAGGTTGTACTGCGCCGCACCCAGCACACGGAGCCGGTTACCGGTTCCCGAACGACGCTCTTCAGGAACGGGGATGATCCGGCGCCCCGACAGGTAGCGGCCGGTGAGCGAATCATCGGAGGCGAGAAGGCCGTCGACGTCGCCGGAGTAGACGATCCGCCCTCCATTCACGCCCGGCCCCGGTCCGAAGTCCACCACGTGGTCGGCCCGCAGGATCGTCTGCGCATCGTGCTCGACTACGATGACCGTGTTGCCCAGGTCGCGCAGGCGCTCGAGCATGTCCAGCAGATGGCCCTGGTCCACCGGGTGCAGCCCGATGCTGGGCTCGTCGAGGATGTAGAGGATCCCGGCCAGCCCGGAGCCGAGCTGCGTGGCGAGGTGGAGCCGCTGCGCCTCCCCGCCGGCCAGCGACGGCGCCGTGCGGTCGAGGGTAAGGTACCCCACGCCAACCTCGATCATGAATCGCAGCCTGGCGCGGATCTCGTCGAGCAGCTCGCCGCAGAGCTCGGCGTCGGTCTCGGGCAGCTCGAGATGCTCGAAGAACTCTGATGCCTGCTCGGTGGTCATCCGGGTGACTTCCGGCAGCGTCCTGCCTGCGACCCGCACAGCGCGCGCCTCCGGCCGCAGCCGGTCCCCCTGGCACTCGGGGCATGGCAGCGGGGCGAAGAAGCGGTCGTAGAAGGCCTTCTGGCCGGAGGAGTTGGTGTCGCGGTAGCGCCGCTGGCTGGCCGGGACCAGTCCCTCGAACTGCTTGGCGTACTCAAAGCGCTTGCCGCCCCGTGTCTGGTAGTGGAAGGTGATCTCCTCATCGGTTCCGTACAGGATGACCTCGCGCGCGTGCTCAGGCAGGTCGCGCCACGGCGTGCTTAGGTCGAAGTCGTAGTTCTCGGCCAGGCCCTCCAGAATGTGCCGGACGTGACGGGTCTGCACGTCACCGTAGATCTCCAGAGCGCCGTCGAGGATGGACTTGGAGGGGTCCGCGATGAGCCGGTCGGGGTCGAGGCCGCGCTGGGTCCCCAGGCCGTTGCAAGCCGGGCACATGCCCACAGGGCTGTTGAACGAGAACATGGCCGGGACCAGCTCCGGGTAGGCGATCCCGCACTCGGGGCAGGAGAAGCGCGTGGACAGCCGCATGTCCTCCCCGTCCACGATATCGACGACAACCACCCCCTCGCCCTGCTTCAGAGCGGTCTCGACCGAGTCCGTCACCCGCGAGCGGATGCCGTCCTTGACGACGAGTCGGTCTACCACCACCTCGACCTCACTCACGTCCTCCGGGGGGTCGGAGAGGCCGGTCGAGATGTCGTGCACCGCACCGTTGATGCGCATGCGGACGAAGCCCTGGCGGCGCGCATCGCGCGTCAGTTCGACCAGCGGCTGGCCCTCGGACCGCTCCACCGGCGCGAGAATGCGCACCCGTGTGCCCTCCTGCAGCGCCATGACCCGGTCCACGATCTGCTGGGCCGTGTGGGCCTTGACGGGCCTGCCGCAGCGGTAGCAGAAGACCTGCCCGGCCCGAGCGTAGAGCACGCGCAGGTAGTCGTGAATGTCGGTGATCGTTGCCACCGTGGAGCGCTGATTGCCCGACGAGGAGCGCTGGTCGATGGCGATGGCTGGGGACAGCCCTTCTACGTGATCGACCTGCGGACGCTGCATATTTGAGAAGAACTGGCGGGCATAGGTGGAGAGTGATTCCACGTACCGCCTCTGGCCTTCTGCGTATATCGTGTCGAGCGCAAGCGAAGTCTTGCCCGAGCCGCTGACTCCGGTGAATACGGTGAACCTGTTCCGCGGCAGCTCGAGATCGACGCTCTTGAGGTTATGCTCTCTCGCACCGTAGACACGGATATTGTCGTCGGAAGCCGCCATTGTGGTGCTTTGCCACCTCCGCAGCCGGTTGCGGTGACTTGTCATTGTACCTCGCTTGCGCGCGAAGGTCAATTCAACTCGCGCCGAAGGCCAGGAGCATCGGTTTTAGGTTATGCGAGTTTTTCTGTTGTTGAGGCAGGTACTCGTGTCTAGGTTTGCGAACATACTCATGTGCGCAGCGATCGAATGGCGCAATGGCAGCTT
>JALGUJ010000044.1 GCA_029820945.1 Candidatus Zipacnadia bacterium
GGCTGCCGTGCACTCCGATGGCCTGCACCGTCGCACCTCCCTGGCTTGACTACCAGCCCGCCTGCAGTGCCGGCTGCAGCGGCGCCGGAGCGGGCACGTCCTCGCTCACGGTCTCCATGGCGACCGCCCACAGATACAGGCAGGTGTAGAACGCGGTGCGCACGTAGGCCGTGAAGGCGGAGGCGAGGACGAACAGCAGCAGCGCGATCCCGATGCCCAGCGGAAGCAGTACCGGCGCGAGGAAGAACATGCCCACGGCCGCCCCGATGCCGATGATCGTGACCGTGAAGCTGATGACGCGCGCGGTGAGCATCAGGCCCAGCTCGCCGACGACGATCTGCAGCAGGTTGTGGCGGTGCAGGGCCCTGGCCCTGTCCGCGGCCCTCATGAACGGGATGTCCTCCAGGATCATGATGGGCAACAGCAGGTAGGTGATGGCCAGCCAGCCCCGCTCGACGGTGTCGGCGGCCATGTCGCGCAGGCCGCGGCGCTGATTGCCGCGTATGGCGCTCGCGATCAGCGAGACCACCAGGGTCGCCACCGCCAGGGCCGTGATCCCACCGAAGTTGCGCACGCTGTCCGCGAAGGCGCTCCCGAGCTGCGCGTCCTCTCCGCGCAGGTGCACATCGACCAGGTGGACGGTCATGGCGGTGAAGAAGTAGGTCACCAGGTAGCCGACGAAGGCGGCCACGATGAGGATGACCCAGCCGAGGGGCGAGATCCCCTCCTCCTCGAGCAGCGGCTCGAGCTGCCCGGTGAGGTGCAGGATCAGCGCCAGCCCGCCGAGCAGGATGATGTTGGCCAGCACCGCGAAGACCGAGGGCAGGAAGAGGTCTCTGTCACGGAAGGCCATGAGCACCGACTCGCGCAGGAAGGCCCAGCCGCGCGAGAGCGAGTCGAAGAACCCGCGACCGGCGGTCAAGGCCCCGGGCCTCCACCTGCCGGGACCCGTGTCGTAGCTGACCTCGTAACTCGTGTCCTGCTCGGGCTCCTCCTCTGTGCGCACGGCCGCCGCGATCACATCCTGGGCGGCCGAGGAGGGCCGGTCGGCGGCGGGGGGCGCCGGCGGCGGCTGGTCGGCCTTCGCGCGCGCGGAGTCGCCGACGAGTCGCCCCTCGTCGAGCTTGGCTCCGCAGGAGAGGCACTGCTGGTCACTGCGGTAGATCGGCGCGCCGCACGCCGGACAGGTCATCTGTGGGTCGTCCGAGGGCATCGTGCCGGATCACCTCACGGCCGCGTGATGGGGCAGCGGCTACATCCAGGTTCTCCGGCGTGCGCCCTTTCACCTGCCGGACAGGGCCGAATGAAAGGGCCGGCAGCGCGGAGCTGCCGGCCCGAAGACTACGCCTGCCGCGTATAGGCCTACATGGCCGCGTCGGCTACCTTGTCGCCCTCCTGGAGGTTGATCAGCTTGACGCCGCCGGCGGAGCGGCTGCGCTCGGAGATCTCGTCCACGGGAGTCATGATCGCTCTGCCCTGAGCGGTGTAGATGAGCACCCGCTCGCCGGTGCCCGTCTCCACCCGAATGACCGCGACGACGGGCCCGCTGTCCTCGCTGACCTTGTAGCCGTTGACGCCGCCGCCGCCGCGCTTCTGCTCCCTGAACTCGTCGGGCGAAACCAGCTTGCCATACCCATTCTCCGTGATGACCAGTGCCATAGCAGCCATTGTATCGTCCTCCATGCCTCGTGTAATGCGTCGCTCCTCAACCAACTGTAGTTGAAATCGGCTCGGAACGCAAGCCATTTTTCCGCCATGATCGCCGCTGAGGGCATTCTGAGGCCCCTGCGCGCCTTTCAGCGCGCCCGTGTCGCCTCCAACACGGCCAGGTCCTCCGCCCCAAGCGCAACGCTGTAGTGACCGGCTCGCCCCATCCTCGGCTCGGGCCCGTCCGGAAGCACCTCACGCAGCTCCGGCGCGATGCCCAACGCCGTGCAGTCAACGCTAAGCTGCGCCACGGAGGCCTCCGCCCCGTCGTTGAAGAGCGTGAAGTAGACGCTGCCATCCGGCCCGGGCCCGAAGCGCTCGACGTACACGTGTGCGGGTGAGACCGAGGCGTGCGTGACCGGCTCCCACCCGGCCCGGCTGAGCGCGGCGCAGATGGGGATGTACTTGCGGAACAGCGGCCGGTCCCGGTTGTACAGCTTCGGCCGATCCCAGTAGCGGTCGGTGGCCGCGTTGTGCGAGAAGAAGCCGGGGAAGACCCCGTAGGCGATGGCGCGCTTGAAGTACAGCTCCACCCACTCGGGCTTGAAGTCGTCGTAGACGGTGTTCAGCAGCAGCAGGTAGGGCCGCTGATAGCAGATCGCGCGCCGGTAGCTGAGCTGCTCATCGGTCATGGGCCGGTACTCCTCGCCCGGCGACCAGTTGGTCTCCGTGCCCATCACGTCGCACCAGGCCGCCAGCCAGGGGAAGCGGTTAGGCGTGCTGTTCGCCATGAGCATCAGGCCGCGCTCGTGCAGCGGCTCGGCCAGCCCGCGGGCGAACTCCGTGGTGTTGAAGACGGTGAGCTGGCAGACGCCGGCATCGCGCGCGAAGGTCAGGGGAGTGCGGGCGTCCCGCCACTGCTCGCGGCGGTAGTTCGGCGTGCTTGCCCCCATCTCCGAGGAATCGATGTAGATCCCGTCCAGCTCGCCCGGATCGCCGGGCTCGAAGCCGGCATCGCGCAGCAGGTTCGTCTCGCCGCCCACCTCCCCGAAGAAGAGATCGTCGAAGAGCACCGAGCCGGTCGCATCGCCGCGGAGCATGGCGTAGACTGCGGCGGCGCGAACGGGCTTCTGCACCTCGATGACCGTCTCGGCGTGCTGCCAGCCCTCGCGCCCGGCGTCGAAGACGGCCTTCTGGCCCCACAGGTGATCGCCGTCGGCGTAGGTGATGTCCACGTACAGGCACCAGTCCGCGCCCGGGTCGCCGTCGAGACGCTCGGCCCTGCTCCAGCCGCCGACGAGCAGGTTCGTGGCGGCGTCCTGCTGGACCGCGACCGACTGCCGCGCCCCGTGGTTGCGACCGGGCTCGTCCGCGGAGCAGCGGATCGCCTGGCCGCCGCGGCGCCCCGCCTCCGCGGCCACGCTGAAGCCATCGCCGTATGCCTGCCAATGTGCCGGCGCGGCGGCCTGGTCGAAGGCCCGCCACACGGCCGAGCCGACCACGCGGGCGCGCGTCTGCGCGTCCGGCTGCTCCGCGAGCAGGTGCGGCGACGGGTTGAGGATGAAGCGCGCTCCGTCGCACCAGGGCGCGTTGATGCAGTCCAGGACGATGTTGCCGCCGGCGTCGTGCACCGCCGACGCCAGCGTCGCCTGCGCCATGGCATCGCCCGTATCGGCGTTGCGCTCGAGCAGGCCGACGGCCTCCTCGTCGGTCCGGGGCATCTCCGGCGGCATGCGCAGCCAGTAGCCGACCGGCTCGCAGTACACGAAGCTGTAGATGTCCGCCTCGTCGTCGAAGGCCACGTTGTTGTTGCCCTCGTGGAAGGCGAAGCCGAAGTCTTCCCAGCCCTCAACCGTGCTCACGTCCGTGAAGGGCATCCAGATGCCCTCTCGCTCGTTGCGCTTGGTGAAGCAGTGGGGGTAGAGCGCGTAGTAGCGGCGCAAGGCGTCGCGGAAGCCCCAGCGCGCATCGACCGGGTAGACCGCGAGGGTGAAGTCGGCCATGGACGGGAACTGCGCCGTCTCCGCGCACAGGCCCAGGTGGATTGCCGCGTAGAGCTCGCGGCTGTCGCCGTCGTAGGCGAACTCGGCCAGGCGCGGCCGATCCATGGGGATGGCGAGGGCGAGCCCGCTGTCGGCGGCCGTCACGCAGCCGAGCGGATAGCGGGAGGCCGTCCCGCGCGGGCCGGCTCCCGAGCGCACGACGTTCTCGTAGCTCAGGCGCTCCTCGATCGGTCGCGACACGCGCGCATCGTCGTGCCACCTGCCCCCAACCGCGTCCACGGGCACGCCCAGGTAGACGCTGACGGCGCGGTCCTCCCCGGTGAGGTCGGTGACCGTGACCGCCACCTCGACGCAGTCGGGCCTCGGGCTGAAGCGCGCGTGCAGCTCCAGGCTCAGCTCCTCGTCCCGCGCGTGCAGCACCGCGTCGCGGCCATCGTGCTCGACCCGCCCGCGTGGCTGCCGGAAGTCCGAGCCGGCCGCGACGTCGCGCCAGAAGATGCCGGAGACCGCGCCGTCATCGCCGAGCAACGCGCCCGTCTCGGCGTCCATGCGCAGCGCCGCTCCGTCAGCGACCGGCAGCTCCAGCACCTCACCCGGCTCCAGGGCCGGCCGCTCCAGCGCGACGGGAACGCCGTTGAAGCTGCTCGCTCCCTCCTCGAGCTCAAGCTCGGAGAGCGAGAAGTCGTCGAACCAGACGGTCCCCGTCTTGTTCCTGAACAGGCCGAAGACCCTGATCCATCGGATGGGCTTGCTGGCCGCCACCGGCAGTGTGCGCTGCTGCCAGTCGTGGTCGCCGCACTCGAAGGGCGCGTTCTGGCCCCACAGGTGCGTGCCGTCGGTGAACTCGATGTCCACCCACAGCGAGTAGCCGGAGCCGGGGCCCCCGCTGACGCCCTCCGAGCGGCTCCACACTCCCGCCACGACCGGCGCCGGTCGCTCCTGGGCCAGCTCGACCTCGAAGAACAGCCCGTACTGCACCTCCGGGTCGTCGCTGGTGATCCGGGCGGAGCGGGCGCCCGTGCGGCTCACCTGGTCGTCGATCTCGTACCCGGCCTCCCACGCGTGCGCGCCGGCGGCCGCCCCCTGCTCGACCAACTCCAGGCTCGGGTTGCTGAGGGTGTTCTCGGCCTCGACGGCTGCTGCGCCGAGAGTTCGCTTGAGCACAACCGCGTCGGCGTGGGCCCGGCCTGCCGCGAGGATGATCGCGAGAGCAAGGAGGATGCTCGGCCTCATCATCGGAATCGCCTCAATCCAGATGGGGCTGCGCACATGCGTGGCCGCCGCTCTTGTTTCGGCTCCGACCGGGGCTGTTCCTGCCGTACGAAAGCGGCCGGAGGTGACGGCGCCGCGGGCGGCGAAAACTTCACTATCCGGCACGGGCCGGCCGCGACCCGCCGATCTTGGGGACGATGCACTCATATATGCATGCTTGCGGCGGGTCGTGTGAAGGCCGCAATGGCCCCCACCAATGGGACGGGGGGCAGCCACCGTGCCCGCGCCGGGCAACGGAGCTGAGGTCCAATGACCCGTCAGAGACGTTGGACCGGGGCGCCGCGGGCATGGGAAGGCCCGCCGGCCCTCCCGGGGCTGTGCGCGGTCGTCCTCGCTGGCGCGATGCTCGCCTGGTGCGCCCCGCCGGTCTGCGCCAAGGAGGACGAGGAGCGCGAGGACTCCTCGATCGCCATCGAGCTCACGGAGAGCGGCGTGTCGCTCTACGCCGTGAGCGCCGACGCCCACGAGCTGCTCAGCGAGCTGGCGCGAGAGACGAAGCTGCCCATCATCGTCGATGACACGGTTGACCAGGAGATCACCCTCAACCTCGTAGACAAGCAGCCGCGCGAGATCCTGGACACCATCGTTGACACCTACGGGCTCTCCTTCGCCGAGGTCGATGGCATCTTCATCTTCTCGGAGGGCATCCCCAACTCGCCCTCATCGTACTTGCTCTCGGACATCGGCTGCTACACCACCCAGTACGTCTCAGCCACCCAGGCACGGGAGCTGATGCCCAACTTCCTCACCAAGTACGTGAAGACCAACGCATCCCAGAACGCCGTCGTGCTGTCCGCTCCGGAGGCCGTGCTCAGACGCTTCCAGGAGGACATCGAGCAGTTCGACAAGGCTCCGGCGCAGATCATGCTCGATGTGCTGGTGGTCGAGTTCACCGACACCGAAGGGGAGGAGTTCGCCTCCAGGATCGGCTACTCCAACCAGAACTACGGGCTGTCGGTGGATGCGCTTACCGGTGACCTGAACTTCACTGCAGTGGCCGAGCTGAGCACCGACTTCTACGCCTGGCTCAACAACCTGGCCACGGCGCGGCAGGCGCGCGTTCGGGCATGCCCGCGCATCGCCACCGTCAGCGGATCGCGGGCCGAGATCTTCATCGGCACACAGCAGTACCTCGCGATCCCCGTGTCGCTGCCGGGGCGCGGGACGCGCAACTTCATCGACGCGGGCGTCACGCTCACAATGCGCCCGCTCACCGGCGGCAACGGGGAGATACTCCTCAACATCGACGAGGAGATCTCGACCCTCGGCTCGATTTCGGAGGCCACGGGGCTACCGGAGAAGACCACGCGCACCGCGAGCACCGTGGTCCGGGTGCGCGACGGCCAGACGCTCATTATCGGCGGGCTCAGGCAGATCGAGAGCCGCGAGACCCGCTCCCGCATCCCCCTGCTCTCCGACCTGCCGATCATCGGCCCACTGTTCACCTTCAAGGACATCGAGCATACCTCGGTGGACCTCACGATCTTCGTTACCGCCCGGCTGCTCTCCCACACGGGGCACCTGCCCGCCGAGGAGGAGGCGGAGATCAAGAGCCACTTCCTCCCCGACACCGAAGAGCAGGGCACGGAGGCGGACGACGATGGGTAGGCGCGCGCTGGTGCTCGCTGCAGGGCTGCTCGCGCTGCCCGCACTCCACGTCTGGGGCCAGACCGAGGTGGCCTGCACCATCACGGAGGTCGAGGTCGAGCAGCTCAGCAATGCGGTTGAGGTGACGCTGAAGGCCGACGGCCTGCTGACCGTGAACGTGGACGTCTTCGAGTTCGTAGAGATGACGGAGGAGGGTCACTGGGAGCGGCTTGCGCGCCGGGACGTGCCGCTGAGCATCCCCAACGCCCGCTCGCAGGTGGGCACCTTCGTGGACATCGGCACCTACCCCGTGAACTACCTGGAGCTGACCACGCCGCCGCAGTCGCTTGAGGGCGTGGGCCTGGATGTGCGGCTGGTGCTCTACGAGCCCGCCCTGCTGCACTACGTCGATGTGGACAACTGGGACGACTTCGACTGGTCGGTGCGCTGGGGCACCGTCGCGTGGGACATCCGCAAGTCGTCATCGGGCCGCGAGCTGTCCATCCTGGTGTGGAGCGACCGTCGGCAGGAGGTCGGCGAGCCGCGCACTCCGCGCAGGGACCGCGACCTTCCCAGTGAGCTGTCCGTGACTCGCGACGGCGAGCTGCTGGCGGTGGACTGCGTGAATGTGCCGCTGGAGGAGCTCGCCGGCGAGGTCGCGGCTCTGGCCGGTGCCACGGTGTTCGTGGATGACCGCGTGAGGCGTCTCGCGACGGTGCAGATGCGGGGCGTGACGGTGGAGCAGTTCATGCGCGCGCTGGCCGCGGGCTACGGCCTGAGTGCCTCGAGGGAGAACGGGGCCTGGTACATCAGCGACGGCCTGCCCAGCAGCCTGGCGCCGTACCAGGCCGGTGAGGCGCGTGTCTATCGCCTCGACCATCTTGACGCCCTGGCGGCGATTGACCTGCTGCCGAACTTCCTGGTCCGCTACCTGCGCGCGAACGCCTCGGGGGACGCGGTGATCGCTCACGGTCCAAGGCAGCTCCTGGACCGCGTGGACCGCGATCTGGCGGCCATAGATAGGCCCCATCGTGCCGTGCGGGTGCGCACCGCGGTCGTCGAGGCCACCGCCCAGGAGCAGGCGGTCCGGGCCTGGCGGCTCATCCACGGCGGCGACACCCGCGTGGCGATCGACGGCACCGCCGGAACCATCAGCATCGAGCGCGGGGAGGAGCCCGTAGATGAATACCTGGCTCACCTGCGCGCCCTCGATACCGCGGGAGACCTCCGCCTGCGCGTCAGGCCCTCGCTGGTGGTGGAGCCGGGAGCAGCCGCGGAGCTCTTCGTGGGCGAGCGCCAGTACTTCCAGCACACCGTGTCCGGAGAGGTGAAGCTGACCTCGGCGGAGGTGGGAGTGCGGCTGGTCGTGCGGCCGCGAGTGGTAGGGCTGGAGACGATCCAGAGCGATGTCGAGGTGGAGGTAAGCAGCCTGCAGAGCCTCGGAGCCGGCCCGCCGGTCGTGGACACCCGCTCGGCGGAGACCACGCTGCTCACGCGCAGCGGGGACACCATGGTGATCGGTGGCGGGCTCGTGGTCTCGCAGGTCTCGAAGGAGAAGAGGGGCCCGCGGCCCTTCCGCGAGGTGTGGCTGGCCTCCGACCTCACGGGGACGAGCGCCGAGGACGAGCAGGCCCGTGAGGTCTTCTTCCTGGTCTCCACGGAGGCCACGCAGTTGCGCGAGGACGACGACCGGCCGGAGGAGGAGCGAGGGTGATGCGGCGCCCACCGTCGGTGGCCTGGCTCTTCGCCGCTCTGTGCGCGCTTGCGGCCGCAAGCGCGCCGGCGCGGGCTCAGGACGCCTACTGCTCTGTCATTGAGGTCAGGACGAAGGCTCTCAGCAACGGCGCGACCATCACGGTCAAGGCCGACGGCATTCTGCAGTACGACGTGAACACCAGTCGCTACCGCAAGGTGACGGAGATCAACATCGAGCTTGAGAACGCGCGATCCGCGCTCGATGACGACCTCATCAGGCCAGATGACGTCTACCCGATCAGCTACATCAGCTTCACTGTACCCGACAACGCGCGCAACGGCGTGGGCCTGAACATGAAGATCGTTCTGGTGGATGCCGCCAGGTTTACCATCCCCGAGCAGACGGACCCGCAGAAGCTCGTGGTCAACGTCAAGACCGAGCGCACCGTGCGCTCTCGGGGCGACAACGGTGGCAACGGCGATGAGGAGGACGAGGAAGACGGGGAGGAGGACGAGGACGAGGAGGAGGCGCTGGAGGTCACCTGCGATGAGCAGGGGCTGCTGACCGTGCGGGCGCTGAAGGTCGATCTGCACCGCGTCGTGGCCGAGATCGCGCGCGCCGCGGGCGTGAACGTCGCGGTGGACGACGCGGTTCAGCGCAAGGTCAGCCTGCACGTGGCGGGCCTCACCGCCGACCAGGTTCTGCAGGGCATCGCCAGCGGCTACGGGCTGGCCATCTCCGGTGTCGGGGATGTGCAGATGGTCAGTGAGGGCATTCCCACCGATCTGCCGACGTACGGCCGCTCGGCCACGCAGTCCTACCCCCTGACCTACCTGCAGGTCGATAGCGCCGCGAGCCTGCTGCCGCCCTTCCTCATCGAGTACCTGCGCCGCAATCCGCAGCAGAACTCGCTTGTTGTGACCGCTCCGCGCCAGATGCTGGAGAAGATCGGCCAGGACCTGCGGGCCATAGACATCGCGCCGCCGCTGATCATGGTTGAGGTGCTGGCGGTGGAGATGACGCGCGACGGCTCGGCCGAGGGCTTCCTCAACTGGCTCTACGAGGGCGGCGACCGCGAGTTCAGTGCCGACACGCCGACCGGCGACTACGGCTACGCGGAGGGTGAGAGCTACGGCATCGCCGGCGGGGTAGTCGAGACGGTCACGCTGTCGGGGCGCATCCGCGCGCTGCTGGCCTCAGGCTCAGCACACATCCACGCCGAGCCCAAGATGGCGGCGATGAACGGGGAGACCGCCACCATCTTCATCGGGCGCGACCGCTTCATCCGCGTCACCTACACCCGGTATGGTGACACGCAGGAGAAGATCGAGACGGTGCGCGTTGGCGTCTCGCTCTCCATCAGGCCCTGGACCGGTGGCAACGGCGAGATCACGAGCCACATCAGTTGCGAGGTCAGCAACATCGTGGAGCTCGATCCCGAGACGGGCATCCCCCGCCTGAGCACCCGCCGCGCCAAAGCAACCGTGCGCGCCCGCGACGGCGAGACTATCGTTATCGGCGGGCTGCTCAAGCGGCAGAGCGAAACGGTCCGACGCAAGATCCCGATCCTCGGCGACATCCCCATCATCGGGGAGCTGTTCCGCAGCCGCCGGACGACCACCACCGACTCCGAGCTGATGTTCTTCGTGACGCCGCGCATCATTGATCCCGACGCGGTCGCGACCATTACCACCGCGGCGCCCGAGGACTCTGAAGCCACCGAGCCGTAGGGCCCCCCGACTCCGTCACGCGCTCTGCGCCGCCGGCAGCCCGGGACCTGTGCGAGGGCCCGGCCTATCTTCTGCGCTCGTAGCTGCCGAGGCGCTCGATGGTCGCCTCCGGCGCGCCGACCTCGCGCAGGAAGTCCAGGAATGCCGCGTGCAGCCGGGCCGCCTGATCCTCGTTGCCCTCGAAGATGTTGTTCGTCTCGCCGGGGTCATCGGGAATACGGTAGACCTCCGGCTCGTAGGCCGGGTGGAAGTGCAGCGACCAGCCGTCGTGGGAGCGCACCGCGATGCGCGTCTTCAGCGGGTCGCGGTCCTCATCGAGGTAGCCCGACGAGAATGCGAACTCCCGGTGGCCGTTGCGCTCGCCGCGCACCACGGGCACGACGGAGCGGCCGTGCACGTCGCCCGGGTCGTCGGCGCCCATCAGGTCCATCACCGTCGCCCGGATGTCCGGCGCCTGCACCAGCGCATCGGAGCGGCCCGGCTCGGTGTCCGGGACGTAGACGATCAGCGGCACGCCCGCATCCTCCTCATACAGCGGCCAGGGCTCGCCTACCAGCGTGTGCTTGCCCGCGCGGTTGTGCTCGCCGAGGTAGAAGCCGTGATCCGAGGTGAAGATCAGCGCGGTGTGCTCGGCGAACCCGAGCTCGAAGAAGCGGTCGATGATCTCCCCGACCCAGCGGTCCATCATGGTCAGCTCGCCGCAGTAGCGGGCGTGCATCCACCGGATCTCCTCGTCCGTGAAGTTGTCGTCGAGGTAGTCGTAGGGTGCCTGGATGAAGTCCTGGCCCTCGTAGTCGGGGTAGTACATGCGCGCGTACCACAGCGGCGAGAGCCACGGCTCGTGCGGGTCGAAGGTGTCCACCCAGAGCAGGAACCCGTCGGCGTCCGCGTTCTGCTCCATCCATCGCGCGGCGTCCATGCACGTGCGCGCCGCAAAGGTGTCGGCCTCATCCTCCCACCACGTCGCATCGCGCAGCCGCGCCAGCATGCTCTCCGGCGAGCGGATGCGGTCGGCGTCGCAGGGCAGATCGACCTCATTCTCGACGCGGATCAGGTCCGGGCGGCCGGTCGCCTGCCCGGAGTTGCACCTGACGCCGCGGAAGCCGCGCGCGCAGTTCGCGCCCGTGATCCCCGGCGTGTCGTAGATCATCTGCGTCGCGAACCCCTGCTCCTCCAGCGGCTCCGGCAGCGACGTCATGCCCTCGGGCAGCGGCTCCCAGCCGTAGAACGGGAACCCGTAGCGCCCGGTCAGGCAGTCCACCCGATGGGGCACGGTGGGGAAGGATCCGCAGTAGCAGCGCTCGAACACGAACGACTTCGAGGCCAGGTAGTCCAGCGACGGCGTGTTCATCCACTCGCATCCGTAGGCCCCGATGCGGTCCCTGCGGCAGGTGTCGGACACGACCACGATCACGTTCACGTGGCATCACCTCGGTGACTTCGCTCGCTGCGGTCGCTGGCTCCCGGCACTTCGCGGCGCTGGGGGGCTGTCCCTCCACGGCCGTGCCGAGGCGGGCGCGCGGCGGGGCAGGGCCCTCCCCCGTCTCTCTCACCGCGAGGAGGGAGAGGAGCCGCCGGGCCCGAAGGACGCCCCGGAGGTGCACGATGGCCGACCTGGAGGGGAAGCTGGCGCGACTGCGTGGCATCCTGCGCGAGATGGGCGGCGCCGTCATCGCCCTCTCGGGCGGCACTGACAGCTCGCTGTTGCTCGACCTGGCCGCCGAGGTGCTCGACGACCGCGTGCTGGCCGTCACCGCGCGCGGGCCCATGTTCCCGGCCGCGGAGGCCGAGCGGGCAGGAGAGGTCGCCGGCCGCGCCGGGGTCCGCCACGCGGTGATCGACCCGCGCCTGCTGGAGGACGATGGGGTGCGTGCGAATCCGCCCGACCGCTGCTACCACTGCAAGCGGGCGCTGTTCGGGCGCCTGCTGGAGATGGCCCGCGGCGAGGGGCTGCGGTGGGTCGCGCACGGGGAGCAGGCCGACGATGCCTCCGCGCACCGCCCCGGCGCGCGTGCGGCCGATGAGCTGGGGGTGCGCGCACCCCTGGCCGAGGCGGGGCTCACGAAGCAGGAGGTGCGTGAGCTGTCGCGGCGCCGCGGCCTGCCAACCTGGGACGCCCCGGCGAGCGCGTGCCTTGCCACGCGTATTCCGTACGGCCAGGAGCTGACTGAGGAGCGCCTCGCGCGCGTGGAGGCGGCCGAGGACGCGCTGCGCGAGGTGGGCTTCCGCGCGTTACGCGTCCGCGACCATGGCGGCATCGCGCGCATCGAGGTGCCGCAGAGCGAGATCCAGCGGCTCACGGCTGAGCCGCTGCGCTTGGAGGTCGTGGCGCGGCTCCGGGCGCTCGGCTTCACGCACGTCACCGTGGACCTGGCCGGCCTGCGCTCGGGGAGCATGGACGAGGGGCGCGGCTGAGTGGCGGCGCTCGGCGGGGTTCAGTCGCCCGGGTGCTTCTCGAAGACCGCCCACTGCGTGAGACCGTAGATGGTGCGGATCTCCTTGTGTTCGAACTGCTCGACGCCGCGCAGGTCGAGCAGGTTGTCGTGCGGCGTGACGCGGGGCTGGTTGAGGCCGAGCAGCTCCAGTACTCGCAGTAGCCAGTCCATGCGCGGCACCGGTGTGGTGATCATCATCCTGCCGCCCTCGCGCAGGATGTCGTAGCACTCCTGGAAGCAGTCCACGTGCTCCACGACCTCGAAGGCCACCACCACGTCGAACGAGCCCGGCTCGATGCCCAGCTCCCGCCACTCCCGGATGTCGCCGATGATGTCCGCGGGCGGGCCGAGGTCGAGGCCGACGTAGCCGTGGTAGCCGTGCTCCCTGCACCATTCGCGCAGCCAGCCGTCCCCCGTGCCCACCTCCAGGATGCGCTCCGACCTGTCGATCATCCCGAAGAAGTGGTCGAGCTTCCGCCGTCGAACGTAGTCGCTGATCATGGGCATGGAGGGCCCTCGTGGCGGGACGCGCGCCCATCAGGGCGCGAATGTTGGGACCAGGTACGTGTGCATCTCCCAGAAGGAGATGGCGTTGATCGCGAGCAGCAGCACGAGCGTGGCGGCCCACACCGCCCGCCTCCAGCGAGCGGGTAGCACGAGCGGGCCGATGGCCAGCAGGGACATGGTGGCCGCGACTGCAGACAGGGCGTAACGGCCGCCCTCATGGCGCCCGGGATGAACGTAGACCGCGCTGTGCGCAACCGCGGCGTAGGTGAGCAGCGACGAGCCGAGCAGCGTCGCGGTCATCAGCCCCTGCGGCCCGGCGCGGCCGTCGCGGAGCCACCGCACCACCAGCACCGCGCTCCCGCCGAGTGCTATGAGCGCTACGGGCAGCAGCAGGACGAAGACCGGCGTCTCGAGGTTCGGCCGCGGCCACAGGTCGGACGGCTCGAGGGGAGGCGGCGAGTGAGGACCCGGCAGCCATCCCATCTGCACCCACGTGGAGCGATAGAGGCCCTCCACGGCGCGAACCAGCTTCGCCCCGAAGCTGTGGACCGGCCACGTGCTCTCCGGCCACGGCATGTCAGACTCCAGGTAGCCCCACCTGGACAGGTGGAAGGCCACGTAGCTCCCGCCGGTGGCGCCAAAGGCGACGGCGTAGGCCGCGGCGTTGATCAGCCCCGTGCGGCGCTCGGCGGAAGCGCCCCCGGCCTCCCCGCTCTCCTGGCCCGCGCTCGCCCTGCGGATGCGCGCTGCGATCGCGAGGGCGAGCAGTGGCACCGGCATGAGGAGCAGTCCGTTCATCTTCGCGAGCACCGCGGCGCCCGCCGCCAGCCCCGCCAGGATCGACAGGCGCAACGAGCGCTCCGGCTCCACGATGGCGCGGGCGGTCAGATAGAGTAGCAGCGCGCCGGCGCAGGCGACGGTCACGTCGTTGCCCACCATGACGCAGACGAGCTGGTAGTGCGGGAGGAGCCCGACCGCCGCCATGCCGACCACGGGCAGCCACGGACGATCGGGGAAGACACGCCGCAGCATCAACCAGGTCAGCAGCACCGTGCCGGCGCCGATGAGCACCGAGAGCAGGCGCATCGCCCGCCACGCGACGGTGGCCCCAAGCGCGCGCGTAGCGAGGTAGACCGGCGCCGCGATGAGGTAGTGCAGCGGCGGGTGATGGCTGATCGCCTCCTGCTTCTCGATCGGCGAGGGAAGGCGGCCCTGCTCGGCCACGATCTGGACGTACCGAACGTGGCGGGGCTCGTCGATCCCGCCGCCCAGCGGAACCACGAAGCTCCACGCCACGGCCAGCGCGGTGTAGGTGGCGAGCACGGCCACCGGCGCGTATCTTTGCAGTCGCTGCGCATCAAGCCGCCGCGCGGTCGGCGCCGCGTTTCCTCGCACTCGCCCCTACTCCTCGTCCTGCTCCGGAAGCTTGAACCTGGGGAGCTGGGAGGCGGGGTACCACTTGACGTGCCCATCGAGGAATAGTACATTGCATCCGCCGTTGTGCGCCGGGGGCACGTTGGGACTGACCACGTTGATGTCCATCATCAGCCACGTGGCCGCCGGGTTGGGGATCTCATCGATCGTTTTGCCGCCCAGCTTGTCGTTGTAGACGTAGCAGATGCCGCGCTGCCGGATCGCCTGCGGGGCGGCCGGGCAGATGAACATCTGGGGCGGTACCTCGCCGGCCATCACCTTTGCCAGATGGTACTTCTCGCGGTTGGGGTGCGGGGGGTCGGGCGGGTAGAACCACGCCCTGGGCAGCGGCTCGCCCGTCATGGTGCGCATCTGGATGGCCATGCCGATCTGGCGCAGGTGTTGCTGGCACGTCGTCTTGTGGGCCTGGCTGGTCACGTTCACGAAGGCTCCGCCGCCCAGACCGGTGAGGATTGCGGTCACCGTCAGAACCTCGGCGGCGGTGAAGCCTGCGCGCCGTCCGCGTCGCGAGAACATCGCGACCACCTTGGGAGTCGAAGCTCGCCGAATGAACTCGCAGGCAGTATATCGCGGCTGGAGCGCATCGTCAACGCCGGGGCCGCGGCCGATCGGTCTCGTCGTCGTGCTTCTCGTGGGTGTTGCCATCGTGCCCGCCACAGCAGAGCGCGCGGTCAAGACGACGCACCCCCGCACTGACCTGCGCACCGGCCCGAGCCGGGAGCACAACCGCATCACCGTGCTGCCCCCGGGCATCAGGCTCTGGGCGGATGACTACGTGGACGGCTTCTACCGGGTGCCGCTGTGCCCGGTGCTGCACGCCTGGGTATCGCGCGAGCAGGTGCAGCCGCTCGACCGCTCCCTCCCTCGCCCGCAGATCCACGCCGTCACCGACATCTCGGTCAAGGGCATCGAGCCCGGCAGCCTGGCGACGATCAGGCTGGCCGAGCCGGTCGCCTACCGCGTGCGGCAGCAGCTCCATCCGCCTGCGCTGATCCTGGACCTCTTCGGCGTCAACCTGGCGCGCTACGGCGTCCGGCAGCGCCCGTCGGATCGCTGCACCTGGGCCGTGGTCGCGGAGCAGGTGGCCGACGGCTGGGCGCAGGTCACCTTCCACCTGACATTCAGCCAGCAGCGCGGCTGGCGGGTGACCCAGCATGACGGCGCCCTCATGCTGCTGATCCGCAACCCATACCGAGGCGACACGCTCGACCACAAGGTGATCGTCCTCGACCCCGGCCACGGTGGGCGGGACTCGGGTGCCGTCGGCCCCACCGGCGTGCGCGAGAAGGACGTGAACCTTCGCATCGCGCTGCGACTGGTCGAGCTGCTGGCCGAGCGCGGAGCCACCGCCCGCCTGCTGCGCGACAGCGACCGCGCCCTCTCGCCCGGAGGCGCGAGCCAGCGCGAGGAGCTTGAGGCGCGGCTGGCCGCCAGCGAGCAGCCCGACGCCGACCTGTTCCTGTCCATCCACAACAACGCCGTCGGCTCCGGCGACCCGGCCCGGGCCTTCGGCACCGAGACCTACTACTGGACCCCCATGAGCGTGCTCCCCGCCCGCATCCTCCAGAACCACCTCTGCCAGCGACTGCGCACCAACAACCGCTTCATCTCCTGGCGACCGTTCTACGTGCTGCGCTCCGGCGACGTCCCGCGCGTGCTGGTCGAGTGCGCCTATGTCAGCAACCCGTCCGAGGAGCAGCGCATGCGCGGAGATGAGTTCACGGAGAGCGCTGCGCTGGCCCTGCGAGACGGCCTCGAGGACTTCTTCGCGACTGTGGCTGCGAGCTGATCCTGCCGGGGTGACACGCTATTCGCGTCAATGCGGCTGCGCCCCATCCTGGGGCTGTGCGGCAGCCTGTGTGGGAACTTCCGGCGACGGGTGGGCATTGTTAAGCTACAGGTGTGCCCGTTTGTGTTCTGCGCTATAGCTCCAGGGAGTGACGTTCGGTGAAGCTACGCGTGCTCAACGGCGAGCTCGAGGGCTACGAGTTCGATGTGGACGGAGAGGTGGTCACGCTCGGCCGCAAGGCTGAGAACGATGTGGCGATTCCGCTAGACTCGAGGGTCTCTCGCTTCCACTCGCAGTTGACACTGAGGCCCGACGGCGAGTGGCTGCTGGAAGACCTCGAGAGCACGAACGGCACGTTCGTGGGCCGCCGGCGCATACACGCTCCCACGCCGATCCGCCCGGGTGAGACCTTCCGCATGGGCCGCACCTGGCTGCGTCTGGAGGAGGAGCCGCCGCCGCAGGCCTACGCCGCCGACGCCGTGGTGCTGGTCGAGGAGGATGCGGACGAGCGGCCGGCGGACAGCATCATGCTCTCGGTCCAGCCCGGCGCCGAGACCGAGCGGGAGCTGGATCCGGCCGAGCTGGCCCGCAGGCTCGAGGTCATGCGCGACGTCAGCGCGGCGCTGGGCGGCACCCTGGAGCTTTCGGAGCTCCTCAGCGTGCTGCTGCGCAGCATCATGCGCGTGGTGCCCGCCGAGCGCGCCTTCCTGCTGCTGTGCGAGGACGGCGAGCTGCAGCCACGCGCCGTCTGGCCTGTGGACGACAGCTCGAAGGAGACCGCCATCAGCCGCAGCATCGTCGAGCGCGCCATGGACGAACACGTCACGCTGCTGCTCTCCGACGCGATGTCCGATGAGCGCTTCGGCGACGTCGACTCCGTGCAGGATCTGCGGATTCGGTCGGCGATTTGCGCGCCGCTGTTACGCGCCGGCGATGTGCTGGGCGTGATCTTCCTCGACACCACCTCGGCCACCCACGTCTTCGACCGCGGCGACGCCGAGATGGTCAGCTCCATCGCCTCCCAGGCCGTGGTGGCCATCGAGAACGCCCGGCTCTACACCGAGCTCAGGCGCGCCTACGAGGAGCTGAAGACCGCTCAGGAGCAGATGATCCGTTCCGAGAAGCTCTCGATCATCGGCACGCTCTCGGCGAGCATCGCGCACGACATGGCGAACGCGGTCTCGCCCATGGTGACCGCAATGGACCTCGCGCTCGACCGCAACCAGTTCGATGCCAGCACCGAGAGGTCGCTCGAGCGCCAGCTCCAACGCATGCTCGCGCTGGTGCAGCGGCTCAGGTCATTCTCGCGCCCCGAGCGGATGGCGATGGTACCGACCGACGTCAATGAGGTGGTGGACGGTGCCCTGTCGCTGATCGGCACCGAGCTGCAGCACGAGAGCGTCACGCTGGATCTGCAGCTTGCGGAGGACCTCCCACCTGTGAACGCCGCCCCCACCCAGCTCGACCGGGTCATCCTCAATCTGTGCCTCAACGCTATGGAGGCGATGGAGGCGGAGCCCAAGCGCCTGACTATCACCACCGAGCTTGATGGCGACGAGGTCGCCATCTCCGTCAGGGACACCGGCCCGGGCATCCCCCCGGAGCTGCAGGCCCGGCTGTTCGAGCCTTTCTTCACCACCAAGGAGACGGGCACAGGCATGGGCCTGTTCTCCTGCCGGCGCATCGTTGAGGAGGAGCACGGGGGCGCCATCGAGGTGGACAGCCTCGTGGGGGAGGGCACAACGGTCACCGTTCGCCTGCCCGTCGGCACCGAGGCCTGAGGGGATCGGACGGGCATAGCGACGCGGCGCCGGCCGCCGCGCCTCGTCACCCGAGCAGCGGCACCAGAAGCAAGGGCGCCAGAGCGGCCCAGATGGCGGTGGTCAGCACCAGCAGCGCCACGATCCGAGCCTGTGCGAGGGCGAAGCCGCCCCGCGAGCCGTCGGGGTCTGTCCGCCACGCGGACAGGCTATGCGCCGACCACGAGTACACCACAAGAACCGGCGGCCAGGCCAGCGCCGCGGCCGATAGCAGCGGCGCCGGGAGGTCGTCGAGGGCCTTCATGCAGCCGACCACCGAGTGGGCGCCCAGGCTCCCGACCACCATGAGGACGAGGCCGCCGAAGAAGCCGCCGATGGCGATCAGGGTGAGGTGCGTGCCGCTGAGTCCCAGGGGGCGGCAGGTCGCGTGGGCCAGCGGCGTCAGCGCGAACACCGCCAGGGCGCCCGCCCACGCCAGCGGCGCCACCGAGAGCGGCGTGCGCGCGGCCGCGGCGAAGTCAACCCGCTCGCGCGACAGGCCCATCGAGACCGTCGGCGCCACCAGGTAGGCCACCAGCAGCGCGAGCGTCAGCAGGACGAAGACGGCCAGCAGGCCGCGCAGGCGCGCCGACGAGGCCCTGGCCCACGAGACCGGGATCAGGTGGCCGAGGTGCGGCCGGTCGCCGATCCCACGCTCGGACGTCTGCTGCAGCCTCACCGACAGCCCCTCGGCCCACACCAGCCACCCCGCCGCGATCATCAGCCCGAAACCGGCGACGAGGATGACCGACCCGGTGGCCGCCTCCAGAGTGAAGCGGTCCAGCGCCGAGCCGGTGACTGTGTACCACAGCGCCGCGACAAGCTGGAGCAGGACGCTGGTGAGGAGCAGTGCGAGGCCCACGAAGAGGGCCACGAGCGCCGTCTGTGCGAGCGCGCGCAGCCCGCAGCGCGCGCCACCCAGGCCGCGCACTCCCAGCGAGGCGCAGATGGCGACGATGCCGGGCCGCGCGCGTCGTCGCCGCGGCCGGCCGGTCACTGCAGCACACAGCCGCCCGGGCCGCCCGCCCGCACGTCGCCCACCACCAGCGGCTCCTCGCCGGCCTCGCGGAGCGCGCTTAGCACCGCGTCTGCGTCGGCCTCGGCGACCGCCAGCACCATACCCAGGCCGAGGTTGAAGGTGCGTCGCATCTCCTCCTCGGCCACGCCGCCGACGCGCTGGATGAGGTCGAAGATCGGCGGGCGCTCGAAGCTGCTCATGTCCACCCGCGCGGTCAGGCCCTCAGGCACGCCCCGCGCGACGTTGCGGGGGATCCCGCCACCGGTGATGTGCATGACGGCTTGGGGGAGAGGCCCTTCGCGGAAGAGCCTCACGAGCGAGGCCGCGTAGATCCGCGTGGGCTCGAGCAGCTCCTCCCCGAGCGCGCGTCCCAGCTCGGGCGGCTCGTCATCGAGAGGCATCTGCGCCCTGTCCAGCAGCACGTGGCGCACCAGCGAGTAGCCGTTGCTGTGCAGACCGGAGGAGGGCAGGCCGACGAGCACGTCGCCGGCGGCGACGCCCGCGCCGTCGATGACCGCGCCGCGCTCCGCCGCGCCGACGGCGAAGCCGACCAGGTCGTACTCGCCCTCGGCGTAGAAGCCGGGCAGCTCGGCCGTCTCGCCGCCGAGCAGCGCGCAGCCTGCCAGCCTGCAGCCTTCGGCGACGCCCTCGACGATCTGCGCGACGACCTCCGGGATGAGCCTGCCGATGCCGATGTAGTCGAGGAAGAGCAGGGGCCGCGCACCCTGGCAGGCGATGTCATCCACGCACATCGCCACGCAGTCGCGCCCGATGGTGTCATGCCTGTCGAGGGCGAAGGCGATCTTGAGCTTCGTGCCCACCGAGTCGGTGCCCGCCACCAGCACGGGATCGGCGTAGCCCTGCAGGCCGATGATGCCGCCGAAGTCGCTGAGGCCGGTGATGACGTTCGGGGTGTGCGTCGAGGCCACGGCGGCCTTCATCAGCTCAACGGCGCGCTCCGCAGCCTCGATGTCCACGCCGGCGTCCCTGTAGGTCGGCCTGTCGCTCATGGGGTCTCCCGCGCGTCCGTGCGGCGCCTACCCGGTCGGGCTCTCCTCGAGGTCGAATTTGCTCACGCGCAGGTGTTCCGGCACCGGAATGGGGTAGTCGTTGTTGAAGCAGGCGGTGCAGAAGTTACTCTTGGGCAGGCCCACGGCCCTGATGAGATTGCGCAGATGGAGGAACTCGAGCGAGTCCGCGCCGACGTGCTCGCGGATCTTATCCTTGCTCATCTGTGCGGCGATGAGCTCCGAGCGGCCCGCCGATGTGTCGATGCCGTAGAAGCAGGGGAATCTGATGGGCGGGCAACTGATACGCAGGTGGATCTCTCGCGCGCCCGCCTCACGCAGCAACCGGATCTCCGGGCCGGTCGTCGTGCCCCGCACGATGGAGTCGTCAACGACCACGAGGCGCTTGCCGGCGATGGCCTCGCGCAGCGGCGTGAGCTTCATGCGCACGCCCAGGGATCGCATGTGCTGGCTGGGCTTGATGAAGGTGCGGTGGATGTAGCGGTTCTTGATGAAGCCCTCGCCGAACGGGATACCGGAGACCTCGGCGTAGCCGACGGCGTGGGGGATCCCGGTCTCGGGCACGCCCATGACCATGTCGGCGTCCACCTCGGCCTGGCGGGCCAGCATGTGCCCCATGCGCACGCGACACTGGTAGATGGAGCGGCCGTAGATATGGCTGTCGGGGCGCGCGAAGTAGATGAACTCGAAGATACAGCAGGCCTTGCGCTCGGGGTCGATCACCTGCATCGACTGCATCTGCGCGCCGGCGAAGCTGACGATCTCGCCCGGCTCGACCTCGCGCACGTACTGCGCGCCGATGGTGTGCAGCGCGCAGGTCTCGGAGGCGACCACCCAGCCGTTGGTGTTGAGGCGGCCGACGCAGAGCGGACGCACGCCGTGTGGGTCGCGCACCGCGATGAGCCGGTCGGGGGCGATGATGCCGAGCGAGTACGCGCCGTACATCCGGTGCATGGCCTCGGCGATAGCGTCCTCGAGGCGCGCCTCGCTCGACTCGGCGATGAGCTTGGTGATCACCTCTGAGTCGCTGGTGGCGTGGAACTCGACGCCGCGCTCCTCGAGTTCGGCGCGCAGATCGCGGGCGTTCACGATGTTCCCGTTGTGGGCCAGCGCGATCGGGCCGCTGCGATGCTCGGCCACGAAGGGCTGGGCGTTCTCGATGGCATTCGAGCCCATGGTCGAGTAGCGAACGTGGCCCAGCGCGACGTCCCCCTGAAGGCGCGCGAGGTCCTCGTCGTCGAAGACCTGCGTCGCCAGCCCCATGCCGGTCTGCACGTTGACGTCGCCACCGCTCGCGACCGCAATGCCTGCGCTCTCCTGGCCGCGGTGCTGGAGCGCGAAGAGCCCGAAGTAGCAGAGCCTCGACAGGTCATCCGTCTCCGGCGCCTGGATGCCGCAGACGCCGCAGGCGTCACCCCAGGCCCTCTCGCGCAATCGGTGACTGCAGGCCCCACAGTCCTGCTCCACGTTCATTGCGCCTCCCCATGCACTCGACTGTCGCTCGCCCGAACCTCGGCGCGCTTCTGTGCGGCTATCTCGTCGATGCGCCGCGCCAGTCCCGCGTCCTCGATGGCGAGGATGCGAGCGGCCAGCACGGCGGCGTTCCGGGCGCCGTCGATCGAGACCGTGGCCACCGGCACGCCCGAGGGCATCTGGACCATGCTGTAAAGCGCATCAACGCCGCGCAGTGCGGTCGCGTCGATCGGCACACCGATGACCGGCAGCAGGGTGTGGGCGGCGATGGCGCCCGGCAGGGCCGCCGCCGCGCCCGCGCCGGCGATGATGACCTTCAGGCCCCGCTCCGCAGCCTCGGATGCGTAGCGGCTCACATCCTCGGGCGTGCGGTGCGCCGACATGATGCGCATCTCGTGCGCGATCCGAAGCTGCCCGAGGGTTTCGGCGCACGGTCGCATGACCTCGAGATCGCGCTCGCTGCCGAGCACGACGCCAACCAGCGGCCGGTCCCCTGTCATGGCCTCAATCACACCCAGCCGCGCGCTCCGCGATGTCGGTGCGGAAGTACATGCCCTCGAAGTAGATCTGGCCGGTGGCCTTGTAGGCGCGGTCGGTTGCCTGCTCGTACGTCGAGCCGAGGGCCGTAACGCCCAGCACGCGCCCGCCGTCGGTGAAGTAGCGCCGGCCCACGCGCTTCGTCCCGGCGTGGAAGACCATGACGTCCTCCAGGCCGGCGACCTCGCCCAGGCCCGATATTTCCTTGCCCGTCTCGTAGGTGAGGGGGTAGCCGGATGAGGCACAGACGACGCAGACCGCGCGCTCGTCGCGCCAGGACGCCTCCACCTCGTGCAGCCGCCCCTCCACTGTCGCCAGCAGCAGTTCGACCAGGTCTCCCTCGAGGCGCGGCACCACGACCTGGGTCTCGGGGTCGCCGAACCGGCAGTTGTACTCCAGCAGGCGCGGGCCGTCGTCGGTGAGGATCATCCCCGCGTAGAGGGTCCCGGTGTAGGGTGTGCCGTCCGCGGCCATCTGTCTGACCGTGGGCTGGAGGACCTGGTCGATCGCCCACTTGAGGACCTTGGGGGTCACCACAGGGACCGGGCTGTAGCACCCCATGCCCCCCGTGTTCGGGCCCTCATCGCCATCGTAGATGCGCTTGTAGTCCTGCGACGGGACCATGGGCACGACCGTCTCGCCGTCGGTGAAGACCTTGATGGAGCACTCCTGGCCCTCGAGGAACTCCTCGATGACCACGCGCTCGCCAGCGCTGCCGAAGGCCTTCTCGACCATGCAGCGGTCGATTGCCTCGAGCGCATCGTCCACGGTCTCTGCGACGGTGACGCCCTTGCCGGCCGCGTCGCCGTCGGCCTTGACCACGATCGGCGCGCCCCGGTCGCGAACGTAGTCGCGGGCGTCCGCCGGGTCATCGAAGACGTCGAACCGCTTGCCCGGCACGCCGGCGCGCTCGACGACCTCGTTCGCGAAGGCCTTGCTGCCCTCGAGGCGAGCCGCGGCGGCGGACGGGCCGTAGATGGTGAGACCGCGGCTGCGGAAGTGGTCGGCGATCCCCGCGATGAGCGGCCGCTCGGGGCCGACGACGGTCAGGTCGATGCGGTTCTGCTCGGCGAAGTCGCCGAGGGCCTCGATGTCCTCGGCCTTGATGGGCACGCAAGTGGCGTGTTGGGCGATGCCGCCGTTGCCCGGGGCGCAGTACAGCTCATCGCTCATCGGGCTCTGGGCGATCTTCCAGCACAGGGCGTGCTCGCGTCCGCCCGAGCCGACAACGAGTATCTTCATTCATAGACCTCCGCGCTACGGAAGACGTCGATGTTCTCAAAGATCCTCGAGTTCTGGTTGAAGGCCAGCTTCACGGTGCCGACCGGGCCGTTGCGGTGCTTGGCGACGATGGCCTCCGCGATGTCGATCTGGTCGCGCGCGTCGTCGCCCTGCCCCTTTGCCGCCGCCTGCGCCTTCGCCTCGACCTCTTCGGCGTCCTTCTTCTGCTGGTAGTAGCTGTCGCGGTAGAGGAAGCAGACGAGGTCGGCCTCGGCCTCGATCGATCCCGACTCCGCGAGGTCGGAGAGGATGGGCCGCTTGTTCTCACGGCGCTCCACGTTTCGTGAGAGCTGCGAGGCGAGGACCACGGGGATGTTCAGCTCCCTCGCCATCGCCTTCACCGCCCGCGCCACCGCGCCGATCTCCTGGTGGCGGCTCTCGTAGCTCTTCTGACCGGCGCTCACGAGTTGCAGGTAGTCCACGCAGATTAGCCCGATGTCGTGCTGCGACTTCATGCGCCTGGCCTTGGAGCGCATCTCCATTACCGAGATGCCCGGGGTGTCGTCGATGAAGATCGGCGCCTCGGAGATGGGGCCGACCGCCTGGCCGATCCGCCCCCAGTCCTCGGGGGTTGTCAGGCCGCGCTTGAGCCGCCAGGAGTTCACGCGCGCGCGGCCGCACAGCAGCATCTCGGCGAGATGGGCGCTTCCCATCTCGAGGCTGAAGATTCCTGTGGGGACCTTCTTCACGACCGCCGCGTGCATCGCGATGTTGTTCACCATCAGCGATGTCTTCCCCATCGACGGGCGCCCCGCGATGATGATCAGCTCGCCCCTGTGCAGTCCGGACGTGATCTCGTCGAGCTGCCGCAGGCCGGTGGGGATGCCGGTGATGAACTCCTTCTGGTCTCTGGCCTGCTGGAGATAGCCGAAGGTCGCCTCGACGAGTGGGCCGATCTCCTCGTAGTCCTTCGTCGAGCGTTGCTGCGCGATCTCGAAGATCTGCTGCTCGGCCTGGTCGAGAGCCGTCTGCAGGTCCTCGGGGTTGTCGTAGGCCAGGGCCTGGATCGCCGAGCCGGCCTGGATCAGGCGGCGCAGGACTCCCTTCTCGTGCACGATGGTGGCGTAGCGGATAACGTGTGCGGTGGTGGGCACGCTGCCGATGAGCCGGGTCAGGTACTCGCCCCCGCCGACCGCGGAGAGCTTCTCACGCCGCCGCAGCTCCGCCGCCACGGTGACCAGGTCCACGGGGTTGTGCGCCTCGTCCACCGTCCGGATCGCCGAGAAGATCTCGCGGTGCGCCTCGCGGTAGAAGTCCTCCTCCGACACGATCGTCATGGCGCGGCTGACGGCCCCCGGCTCCATCAGCATGGCGCCGAGCGTGGCCTGCTCGGCGTCGAGGTCCTGAGGAGGCAGACGGTCAGATGTGCGCCTGTCGTCGGACATCGGTTCCTCCCACGCCTCTGCACGGTTGCCCGCGGCCCGCCCCCGCCTCGCCTACCCGTCCTGCTCGGAGGTCTCGGCCGCCGCGCCCTCTTCGGCGTCCTCCGGGGCCTCCCCCTCCTCGGCCGCGATGTACTCCTCGGCGGCCTCCTCGAGGATCTCCTCGGGCGTGCGCTCATCCCCGAGCGGGACCACCCTGACGGCGAGCTGAGCCTCGACATCCTTGTAGACCCTGGCGGTGATGAGGTAGTCGCCGATCTCACGGATCGCCTCGGGCACGTCGATATCGCGCCGATCGATGATGATCCCGAGCTGCTCCTCAGCGGCCTCGGCGATCTGCCCCGTGGTGACCGTTCCGTGCAGCCGCCGGCCCTCACCGGTCGGCGCGCGCACGATGACGCGCTGCTGGCGTAGGTTCTCGACCTTCTCCTGCGCACGCACGCGCTTCTGGTCGTCCCGCCTGGCGATCGCCTCGCGCCGGTTCTCGAGGTCACGCAGTGCGCCCCTGGTGGCGCGCACTGCGAGCCCGCGGGGCTCGAGGTAGTTCCGGTGGTAGCCGTCCGCCACGTCGATCACGTCTCCCTCGTGACCGACGCGGGGAATGTCCTCCAGCAGTATGACCTTCATTGATGTCCTCCTGATTGGCGCGGCCCGGGCCGGCGTTGTGGCCCGTGGGCGCTGTGAGGTTCTCTTCGATCAAGACGTCATGCGGCTCGTCTCTGGGTCAGCGGGCGCGGCGCCGTGGCGGTCAAAACTCGCCCTCATGGCGAACACCGATGAATGGGTCGGTGTGCGTCAAGGTACGCTCCACGCCGAGCAGAGCGTCGTAGTCGTCCGTGACGCTCATGCGCCACCTGAGGTCGAGTCTGAGGTCGTCCGGGTTGTACAGCTCGACCTCGAGGCCCCGCCTGGTGGCGTAGTTCCAGTCATAGGCCACGCCCAGTTCGTTGCCGAACAGCCCGGCCCGCCACCAGTCGTCGCCATGCGTGCGGCAGTACTGCAGGTCCAGCCTGGGTGCCGATCCGATATCGCGCAGTCCCACGCGCCACTGCATGTCGCTGTCGGGTGTTGGGCGGAAATCGAGCGCGACGTCGGCGCGCAGGGAGTCGCTGTTGGCCGCGCGCATCTGAAGCCGGCTGCGGGTGTCGATGTCGGTGACTATCTGCTGCGCCTCGCGGACCTTCGCCATGGTGCCCTCGATGTCCGTCATCACGCGCTGGGCGCGCTGCATCGTCTCCTGGCTTGCCCCGGCCGTCTGCCGCAGGCTGTGGACCGCCGCGCGCAGGTCTTGGTTCAGGTCCTCATCCGTGACCAGGTCCTCGGCGTGCTCCGATGCCGACTTCAGGGCGGCCGTGGCCTCGCGCACGTTCGTGAGCGTGGCGCGCAGGTCCTCGCGCATCTGCTCGTCCTCTGCCAGCTCGGCGGCGCTGGCGGTCATCTCGCGCAGATTGCCGCTGGCCTCGCGCAGGTCGGCGACGGCGGCCTCGACGTCCTCGTCCAGCGTGGTCTCCTCGGCCCGGCCCCGGGCCATGGCGGCGATCGCGGCCAGGTCCTCCGAGGCCTGGCGCACGTTCTCCCCGGCCGCCGCCATCTGTGCCGGCAGGGGCGTGGCTCTCATCATCTGTTCGATGCGCTTCGTGGTCGTCTCGATCCCCTCGGAGGCGGCGATCAGGTTCTGCATCAGGGCGGCCAGCCGCTGCTCATTAGCCGTGCCGGCGCGGGCGAGCACATCAACGACGGCCACCACCTTCTCGGCGATCACCACCGCCTGGTCGGTCGCGTCCCGCAGGTTGGCGACGGTGGCCTGGAAGTCCTCCTGCAGTTGAGCGTTCGCCATCACCACGTTGACGCTGTCCACCGCCACGCGCGCGGAGGCGATCAGTGCCCGCGCCTCGTCCATGACCACCTCGGCGCTGCTGGCGCTGCCGCCCGCCACCACGTCGCCGTCATTCAGCCGCTGCCGGGGCCCCTTGACCTCCGCCGGGCGGCTGATGCAGACGTACTTGTCGCCCACCAGCGCGCCCTGCTTGATGTCGAAGGTATCCGATTGGTGAAGGGCCGTGTCGCCGTCGATCATCATCGTCACCGCGACCGGCTTGCCCGGATAGTCCTTGTGCGGCGCCAGCCGCACCTCAGAGACCGTGCCGACGCCGACGCCCCCGAAGCGCACGGGCGAGCCCTCGTCCAGGCCCTGCACGTCCGCGAACTGCGCCGTCACCCGATAGGCGCCGAGCTCGCGCAGGGCGCCGCTGAGGAAGACCGCTATGCCCAGCGCCAGCAGAGCCACCACCACCACCAGCAAGCCCACCTTGGCCTCTGCCGACACCTCAATCACCTCGTGGCGCCGCGCTCGGTCGTCTCGCCCGTGCCGATCCCGTGGACGAACCGACGGACAATGGGAATCTCGGACTCCCTCATTTCGGCCGGCGTGCCGATGAGCTGCACGCGCCGGTCGTGAAGCATCAGCATGTGATCGCAGATGCGCAGCAGACTCTGCACGTCGTGAGAGACGATGACTGCCGTTGAGCCGGTCTCCGCGCTCACCTTGGTGATCAGACGGGTGATGTTGCAGGCCATCACCGGGTCCAGCCCGCTGCTGGGCTCGTCGTAGAAGACCAGCTCGGGCTCCTCCATCAACGCGCGGGCGATGCTCACCCGTTTGCGCATTCCCCCGCTGAGGTCGGCCGGCATGCGCTCCTCGGTGCCCTCCATGTCCACCATGTCCAGCAGCTCGGCCACCCGCGCCCGGGTCTGCTCGGGCGTGATGTCACGGCGGTTCCGCCACGCGAACGCCACGTTCTCGGCCACCGTCATCGAGTCGAAGAGCGCCGAGTACTGGAAGCACATGCCCATCGACTTGCGGATGCGGTTGAGGTGGTCCTCGTCGAGCTTCGTGAGGTCATTGCCCTTGAAGAGGATGGCTCCACTGTCGGGCAGATCGAGCGCGATGAGAAGCCGCAGCAGCGTCGTCTTGCCCGAGCCGGACATCCCCATGATGCCAAAGATCTCCCCGGGATGGACGTCGAAGGAGACGTCCTCGAGGATCGGGGTGCCGTCAATGGTACGCGACACGTTGCGCACCGACAGCAATGGCTGTCCGGTGCGGTCGATCTCGGTCTGGTCTGGCAGTGAGGCAGCGCCAGGCCGCTCCGTCACTGTCTCTTCGGTGCCGGACACAGCAGTGCTCCTCGCTCACCGTGGCCCGCTAGGGGAATAGCACAACGGTCAGGGCGAGATTCGCCGCGTAGATCAGCATGATGCAGTAGACGACCGCGCGCGTCGTCGCGCGCCCCACCTCTTCCGCCGCCCTCTCCGTGTACAGCCCCTGATGGCAGCCGACGATGGCGATGATGACCCCAAAGAAGACGGCCTTGATGACCCCCGCGGCCACCGTCCAGATCTCGAGATTGCCCGGGATGCTGCCGAAGTAGCCGCCGGCCGTCATCCCGATGGTGGCGTTGGTCATCACGAAGCCCCCCGTGACACCGATGACGTCCGCCACCAGGGCCAGCATCGGAACCATCAGGAGCCCGGCGAGGTATCGGGGCACGACCAGGTACTGCACAGGATCCGTCGCCATGGTGCGCAGAGCATCGATCTGCTCCGTCACCTTCATCGTGCCCAGCTCGGCGGCCATGGCCGAGCCCGCGCGTGCGGCCACCACGATCGCCGTCAGTGCTGGCCCAAGCTCGCGCGTCATCGTCTCCGCGACTGCCCAGCCGACGTAGGCCGCTGCCCCCAGGCTCGCCGCCTGATCGGCCAGGTGGTAGGCAAATACCATACCAGAGAAGAGCATCGTAACCGAAACGATGGGCAGCGAGCTTACGCCCACGCTGGCCATCTGCTGGATGGTCGGCCGCAACTCAATGTTGCCCCGCATCAGATGGACCAGAGTGCGAAGGTGCAGCTCGGACGTCTCGCCGAAGTAGGTCAGGGCGTTGAGGGCATGGGCTCCAACGGCGGTAATGACTGACAGCACACTCGAGGCTCCATGGCCCGGCTGATGCACCCTCTCCCCTTGGCGCGATTATAGCCGGGCCGTGCGCGCTGAGTCAAGGAGCGCCCGGAGGCCCGACCAAGCCCCCTCTCACGCCGCGCAACAGCCCGCCCCCGGACCTCACGGAGCGTGCTCGGCGAGCCAGTTGGTCAGCTCTGCGGCTCCGCCTCGTCCCGGCGCGTTGGCCGGTCGAGACCGGGCTGTTACACGGACCTCCCTTCGCGACCCGCCCGCTACCGTCGCGGGTCGGACGACAGCTCGGCCGGGTCGCCGGTCTCCTCCTGCCACTGGAGCAGCCGCTCGTAGAGGTCCGCAACCAGCTCCTCGACCGCCGGATCGCCGATCAGGTTCTTGGTCTCTCCCGGGTCCTCGTGCAGGTTGTACAGCTCATGCTCGCCGAGGGGGCTGTAGTTGAACTTCCAGCCCGTGGGCGTGACGATGGTGCGCACCTGCGCGGTGATCGCCTCCCACGCCTCGTCATAGTCGGTCAGGTGCTCCAGGTGCTCAGGGAGCTGTCGCTTCCGCCTGCCGACGGCGCCGTTGTCGGGCCCGTTCCACTCGATGACCACGTCCCGCTCGGGGAAGGTGGAGGGGTCGTGGAGGTTCGGCCGCCAACTGCTCCCCTGCAGGTCCGAGGGTACCGCGTGGCCCATCAGCTCCAGCAGCGTGGGCACGAGGTCCACCTGGCTCACCGGCGACGTGATCCTCCCGGCAGGCCGCTCCAGCCACGGCACGTGCAGCAGCAGAGGCACGCGCGCCGACTCCTCGTACATAACGGTCTTCGCGACGAGCCGGTGGCTGCCCATCATGTCGCCGTGGTCGCTGGTGTAGACCACGATCGTGTTGTCCGCCTGCCCGCTCTCCTCCAGCGCACGTAGGATCCGCCCCACGTGGGTGTCCACAAGGCTGCACAGCCCCCAGTAGTTGGCGATGAGCCGCCGCCAGCCATCTTCGCTGTCCAGCGAGATGCCGCTGATGCCCACCTCGCGCCAGTGCTCATGCAGCAGGCGGAGCTTCAGCGGCGCTTCCGGCCCGGGCGGGGCATCGAAGTTGTCGGGCAGCGGCACATCGGCCGGGTCGTACTGGCTATCGCGCGGGCCGAAGAAGGGCATGTGCGGCTCCAGGAAGTTCACGTACAGGATGAAGGGGTCCTCCCCCGCCTCGCGGATGAACTGGGAAGCGCGTTCTGCGAGGAAGGCGGGCTTGGAGTGCTCCTCGGGCAGCCGCGCCGCGAAGCCACGGGGGAATGCGTTGAAGCCGTCCTGCGACTGCGGCGGCTCGATGCCCCGCTCCACCAGCCAGTGCCAGTAGCTGCAGTGGCGGTCCCTGTCGCGGGAGGGCCTGTAGTAGCCGCGGTAGCCGTCCTCGATGCTCTCCCACTCGTCGAAGCCGTGCTGGGCGAAGACCTCGTCGCCGAGGTGCCACTTGCCCATGTGCGCGGTGCGGTAGGCGGAGAAGTCGGACAGCTCCGGCAGACACGGGGTATCCTCCGGCAGCGGCTGGTTGTTGCGCAGGCACCCGCTGGAGTGGGGATACAGTCCGGTCAGGATGCTCGAGCGCGAGGGCGTGCACACCGGCTGCGTCACGTACGCCTTCTCGAAGACCAGGCTTTCGTCCGCCAGCCGGTCCAGGTTCGGCGTCTCGATCAGATCGTTCCCGTAGGCGCGCATGGTCTCGTGCGCCTGTTCGTCGGTGTAGAGGAAGAGCAGGTTCGGCCTCCGCATAGGAATGCTCCTAAGTTTAATGGTCGCGTCGCGCGGGCGCAATAGGTCTTCGACGCTCGGTGGCGCGCACCTTCGTGCCCGATGTGGAGGCATGAGCCGGTCGGGGCGCGAAGCAACCCTGCGACCGGACCGAGATCGAGGGGAGCCCTGGAGGGGATGATCCGCAATGCGCATGACCGTTGCGCTCGCGGCCACGTGCATCGCCCTGTGCGTGGTCGCGCCCGCGCAGCAGGACGGGCTGCTGTTCCACGCATCGTTCGACGAGGGCTATCATCCGGACTTCGCGGCCGGTCCCACGACCACCGACGCGCAGTGCGCGATCACGGAGGGCGGCGGCGGCCGTGTTGGTGAGGCCCTCATCGCCTGGCGCGGCTTCCGCGGGATCGAGCTGTTCCTGTCACCGTGGTATCTGACCGCCGGGAACATCGACCGAGAGCAGGGCGGCATCGAGATGTGGATCCGCCCCGACAGCGAGGACCTCTTCGACCCGAATGTGCGGTCGAGCTGGTTCCACTCCTGGGTGGAGCGGGACCGGCACACCGCCCCGAAGGTCTTCCGCATCGACACCAAGGGCGGCAACCTGCGCGTCTTCGAGCAGGATGTGGCCGACGGGGAGTACTCCAACCACATGGTACTGCCTATCGAGTGGCAGGTCGGCGAGTGGCATCACGTCGCCTACACCTGGGGCGACGGCGAGCGCGTGCTCTACGTCGATGGGGAGGAGAGGCTGCGCTCGGAGCCCGGCCGTGGGCTGCCGCGCCTGGGGCACTTCTTCAGGATCGGCGCGGGCGCGTGGGGCATGGACCGCGCGGAGGGGCTCATCGACGAGGTGCGCATCTGGGACAGAGCGCTGACGCCTGACGGATTCAGGGGGCTGGAGCCATGACTACGCGAGCGTTCGCAGTCATGATGGCGGCTGCACTCACGGCACCCACATTCGCCGCACAGTGCATGGTTGACGCCCTCACCGCCGAGTTCACTGACGCACCGGGCGCAAGGCTCGATCTTGCTGACGAGGTCCCGATGAGACTGGCCTTCGAAGTCGTGGACGGCAAGACCGGAGAGGCGCTGGACGCGCGCTCCGGCGACCTCCGCGACGGACTGACCGTGGCTCAGCAGCCGCGCGTGAGCGACACGGTGATACACTGGACGCTGAGCTTCGAGAACGCGGGCGACGAGCAGCGCTGGCTGGAGGTGCGTGCGGTCATCCGGCCTGAGGGCGGCGGGCCGCTCGGCTTCTGGAACGGCCACGCGGACTACTCGCCCGCGCCCGCGCAGGTCCCGCCCTTCCCGGCGCGCGAGTGCACCCCGCTGGTGGCGCTGACCGGCGAGAACGCGGGCCTCGCCTGGGGCCTGGAGCCCCACGCGCTGATGTCCTGGTATGAGGGCGCCGGAGACAGGGATGATGATGGACGGCGCTTCTGGTTCGGCTGCCGCATCGTGATCGACCCGGATCAGACGCTCGAACTGCCATTGGTGCTCTTCAGCTACCCGGCGACCTTCGGCTATCTCGACGCGTTCGAGCGCTACCACGACCTGTTCCCCATGAGCTTCGGCATCGGCGCCAACGCAGTCGATCCGCGCGCCACCGGTGCCGGCTGCGACTACGTCGGCTGGCACAAGGGCTCGCCGGAGCTGGTGCGGCGTGTGGGCGGAAGCTGGGACTGGTGCATGCGCTCGTGGCGGCTCCCCGGGAACTGGGCGAACCGCGAGGAGCTGTGGCGCGAGGATTTCGGCGACTACGACCGCTGGCGTGAGCGGTGGACCGAGAAGGCCGAGCACATGGCCCGCTGCGATTTCGCGGGCATGTACTACATCTGGCCGGCATGGACCGACGAGGACCTGGCGGCCGAGCGCTGGCCGGACGCGCTTGTGAACGATCCCCTCGCGCCTCGGACCACATGGGAGCATACCACGATGGCGCACCTGACCTTCCCCGCGAACAACGCCTACGCCGAGCACACGCGCGAGCATCTGCGCGAGATACTCGCCGGCGGGAAGTACCACGGCTTCGGGCTGGACTCCGCGGGCTCAGATGGGCGGGCCCGCGGTCCGGGCGCGCAGGCGAGTCCGGGGCGTGCGTGGGATGACGGCGGCGTCTACTGCCGCGTGAACGTGGGCATGGCGCAGCTCATGGACGCCATCCACCAGATGGAGGCGCAGGACGGGTACCGGGCCGCCTGCGTGCCCAACGGCGGCGACTGGATGATCTTCGCCCGCGCGGACTCAATCCTCATCGAGCACTCGCCGATCGACCGGGAGAACGAGTGGGTGGCGCGGCTCAACGCCGGCGAGAAGGTGCTCAACTGGTGGGATCAGTTCGACATCCACTACTTCGTCGATTGGGAGAGCGGCGAACGCGAGGAGCTGCGTCACGCCATCGCCGGCATGGCGCGGCTCATGCGTCTGCGCAGCCTGCAGCTTGGCGGCGTGCCCATGTACCGCCAGGCGTCGGGCATCGTCAGCACGATGGAGGACCTGCCGGAGATCGCCGAGATCGTGCGCGCGGGCTGGCAGCCCGTCCCGGCCATGAAGGGCGATGACCGGCTGTGGCTGTCGCGCTATGGGGACGGGCAGGGGCCCGGCAGTGCCAACGAGCCCCGCTATCTCGTCGTCGCCAACCCGGAGACGGAGCAGATCAACGGGCCAATCGTGGTCTTCACCGAGTATCTCGGCTCGGGCGGCCACCTGCTGGTTGACGCCCACGGCTACGCCGTGACTCAGCATGTCGATGGTCGGCGCACAACCATTGACGCCAGGATCCCTCCGGCCTGGGAGCGGGTCTACACCCCGGTCGCGTGGATCAGCGACGACGCGCGGCTGCACGCTACCGTCGGCCTGGCGGGCGAGCTGCACGAGCGCGTGCTGCAGGTGACGGTCCACTCGGCCGAGACGCCCTGCGACATCCGCCCCATTGCGCCCGAGGGCTACCAGGCGCCCCCCATCGGCTACTGGCACCACGCCGCACGGCCTGATGGGCCGGGCGAGGAGACGAGCTGGCCCTTCCGCATCGAGGAGCCAGGGATGCTCGAGGTACGCATGCCGAGCGAGTGGTTCGGCTCGCCGGCGCGGGAGATCCTCGACTTCCCGTTCGTCGAGGAGGCCCAGCCGGCGTGCACCATCGTCATCCCCGAGGACGCCACGAGCGACGAGGAGTACGCCGCCTTCCGCATTCAAGAGTACTTCCGCTTCTGGTACTCGGAGCCGAATCGCGACGGCGAGCCAACGCTGGAGTACATCCCCATCATCCCGATCGTGCCAGGGGAGGCAGAGGGCCCCCGGGTGATCCTCAAGCGGTCGCAGCCCGGCGGCGGGCCTCAGCAGGTGCCGCCTCCGTGGCAGGCCGCGATCCGCCTCGAGGGCGATGACCTTGTCGTGGAGTACCTCCGCGCCGACCTGGCGAAGCAGGCGGTCTACGAGCTGCTGCGGCTTCTCGATCGGAAGTATCGGTTCCACGGCGCCACGCCCGAGAAGTTCGAGCACGAGCGCGAGCTGGCCGTCTACGAGCGCGCCGGACTCGTCAACCAGGTGCTTGACGACCGTGAGGAGCTGGGGATGTGAGGGGGAGCGTGCTGATGCTGGCCTGCATCGCAGCGACCGCCGCCTGGGCGCAGTACGGCCCTCGTGAGCTGCGCCCGTACCTGGCCCTTAACGGGGAGGAGATCGACCCGTCGCCGGTCCAGATGCAGCGCGCGGATGATCGCATCTCCGTCGAGTTCGAGGCCCCGGAGGACGGCACCTATCGCGTCGGCCTGGCGCTGA
>JALGUJ010000163.1 GCA_029820945.1 Candidatus Zipacnadia bacterium
ATGTTCAGCTCGTCGGCCATCGCTCTTCCTCCGTTTCGTCGCGCGGGCAAGCGAGAAGGGCCGCCAGGGCGCCGGCGGCCCTTGACTGTCCGCGCGGATGCGGCCGGCCTACGCCTCCCCCAGCTCCTCCTGCATCGCCCGGTAGTCGCTCAGGAAGCGCTCCAGACCCACGTCGGTCAGCGGGTGCTTGAAGAGCTGGTCCAGGACCTTGAAGGGCATGGTGCAGATGTGCGCCCCGCACTGTGTGCCCTCGATCACGTGCCCGACGTGTCGCGCGCTGGCCAGGATGATCTCCGCATCGAGGGCGTCGTACATGCGCAGCATGGTCGCAATCTGCCGGACGACCTCCATGCCGCTCCAGCCGATGTCGTCCTGCCGGCCGACGAAGGGCGACAGGTAGCGCGCCCCGGCCTTGGCCGCCAGCAACGCCTGTCCGCAGGAGAACACCAGCGTGGCGTTGATGGTGATACCCATGTCGGAGCACGTCTTCATGGCCCTGACGCCCTCGGGGATGACCGGAATCTTGACGACCACGTTCTCGGCCCACGACGCGCGCTCCTGCGCCTCCTCGACCATGCCGTCGTGGTCCACCGCCAGCACCTCGGCGCTGACCGGCCGGTCCGGGCCGACGAGCTCGCAGATCTCCCTGATGGCCTCCTCCATCTCCCGCCCCTCTCGCGCCACCAGCGTGGGGTTCGTCGTCACGCCGTCACAGAGGCCCCATGCGAGGCCCTGCTTGATCTGCTCTACGTTGGCGGTATCCAGGAAGAACTTCACGCCTCTTCACTCCCTTGCGAAGCCCTCGCGCGCTATCAGGTACCTCACAACCCCCGCGAACGGCCGAGCCGAACAGCGATGCTCGACCTGCGCGGAGCGGCGAGACCGGCTCTAGTCCACGGCACGAACATCCTCGATCTGCGGCACGTCCTGTCTCAGCACCCGCCCGATCCCCATGGCCAGCGTCATCTGCGCCATGGGGCACCCCCGGCAGGCGCCCTGCAGACGGACCTCGACGACATTGTCATGCGTGACATTGACGAGCTCGACGCCCCCACCGTCGGCCTCCAGAGATGGTCGCACCTTCGCCAGCGCGGCCTCGACCTGCTTGCGCAACTGCTCCCTGCTCTCCTCCTCGGACATCTGCTTCCTCCTCACCTGCTCGCTCTCCAATGCGACGTGGCCCGCTACTGCGGTTCCACGGTTGTGACCCCATCCACCCTCCAGCCTCGCGGCTCGCGGACGAACTCGAAGTGATTCACCTCGGTGCTCTCGTCGGCCCACCCGACCATGACGTCCGCCCAGCCGGTCTCCGCGCCCGGGCCGACGCGGCCGTCCAGAACGCGAATGCCCTCGACCTCGCGCCCACCCCAGCGCTCCTCGGTGATGCTGGGGGCCTCATCCCCGATCTCCTCCACCAGCGCGTCCTGCCGTGCCTGGGAGTAGAGGCTCCAGTGCGGCAGCTCGGGCGGAGGCTGCTGCTCGCCGGGCGGCAGCACGTCGTACCAGCGCTCGATCACGCGCCAGATCTTCCCAAGGTGCGTCTGCGGATGGGGCGGGATGGCCAGCAGGGCCATGCGATTCTCCTGCGGCAGGCTCAGCTTCATCTGCCTGCCCTCGGCCTCCACCCACACGCCGAACGACTCGGCGACGAAGCGCAGCGGGACGAAGCAGCGCCCGTTGATAAGCTGCGGCGGCACGTCCAGGGCGTAGTCGGCCTCCGCGATCTTCGCCCTCGTGCTCCCCACCCACAGCTCGACCTGCGGCACCGTCGCAATGCTCGAGCGGTATACCTCGATGTGCCCCTCGTCGTAGGTGATCTCCGCGCCCAGCCAGTCGGAGATGGGTCGCAGCGGCACCAGCGTCCTGCCCTCAAGCGTCACCGGCTGCACGTCGAACAGCAGCTCGCCCTCGGCGGCCGCCGCCAGCGCGCAGCCCGCGAGCGCCAGGACCATGGTGGGAAGCGCGGCGGCTCCACCGACCCGTCGCATCCGTCTTCGCCTGCCCGGCGGCATCTGAGTCAACGCTGCTTCCTCCCCTCTCATAAGCTCGTCGCCAGCTCCCGCCAGCGCTCGCCCTCACGCTCGACGAGGAAGTCGATCGTCCCCTCCAGGTCGCGCAGGCCCGCGGTCGTGCCCGGCGCCGTCACACACAGCCCGCCGACGGCGTTGGCCATGTGCGCGATGTCCGCCAGGTCCCATCCGGCGAGCATGCCCAACAGGAAGCCCGCCACGAAGGCGTCACCCGACCCGGTCCCGTCAACGACCTCCACCTCATAGGCCGGCGCCCGGATCTCGCGGTCCGCGGTGCGGACGTAGCAGCCCTCCTCGCCCATCTTCAGCGCGACGATCCCCACGCCGTGGTCGAGCAGCACCTCAGCGGCCCGCTCCGGCTCGGCCTCGCCGGTGATCTCGACCGCCTCGGCCAGGCTGGGCAGGAACACGTCCGTGTGCGGCAGGACCGGCGCCAGCAGCTCCATCCACCGGCCGGTGTCGTCCCACACCACGTCGAGCGCGGTCGTGGTGCCGGCCTCCCGCGCGGCCTCCATGACGCCGGCGGCGGGCTCCCCGTCGAAGCCGGGCATCACCAGCGCGCCCGCGAAGTGGAGTATCTCCGCCTCCCTGACCTGCGCCATGTCGATGTCCTCGGGCCGCATGGTGGCGTTGGCACCGATGCAGTGGAGGAAGGTGCGCTCCCCCTCGCTGTCGATCATGATCATGGTGGCCGAGGTGCCCCGCTCTTGAGTCACCGCGATCCCGCTGGTGTCGATCCCCTCCTCGGCCATGGCCTCGCGCACGAAGCGCCCGAAGCCGTCGTCGCCGACCTTGCCGACGATCGCCGTGTCCACCCCGAGCTTCGCCAGCCCAAGGCCCGCGTTGGCCGCACAGCCGCCGATCCCGATGCCCATGTCATCGACGAGCATCAGCCGCCCATGTTCGGGCTGGTCGTCGATCGGTCTCCCCCAGACGTCCGCAACGACAATCCCGACGCATACTACCTGGCTCATCTCACGCACCCGCTCGAATCATGCTGGCCCGTTCGGTGGTCTGCCCCACAGCCCATGCTATTCGCCGGGGCGCGTGGGGCCTCCTTCACTGAGACGCATCGCCCGGCAACAGCTCCCCCGGCTCGCGCCGCTGCAGCCACTCCCGGGTGCGCACGATCTGCTCGGCAATCCGTTCCCGCCGCGCCATCAGGAACTCGGGGTCGCGGTTGTAGGACCGCGCGTTCATGACCATATCCCAGTTGCGGCCCGTGAGCGTCCCGTTCGCCAGCCGCAGGCGCCACAGCTTGTCCCCGAGGGCGTGCCTGCCCAGCATCCGATCCAGCCGCTTGAGCATGCGCAGGTACTCGTAGTCCTCGACCGTCTCACGCAGGAGCTTCAGGGTGAGCGTCGCCTGCGGCTCAAGCAGCCGCTCGTCATGCGAGCCGCAGACCAGCAGACCCGATGCGCACATACCCTCCGCGTCCTCGGTATCCCAGAACACGCGACCGACACCGTAGTCGTCGGCCAACCAGCCGAGCATCCGGATGCCCATACCACCAGGCCCGGAGATGTCGGTCCACACGTCGCCGACCCGCCAGACCATCGGCTTCTCCAGCTCGCCCGCGCGCCACGCTGTCTCTGCGCCGTACCGCCCGTCCAATACCGGCACGCCGCCCAGCCCGGTGGCGACGTCCGGCGACACCGCCCAGTTGCCCAGCGCCGCCAGCGCCGGGGGCGTGTGGGCCCTCACGGGCCACCAGTCGGCGACGGCCACGCTCCGCCGCAGATCGACGGGCCCGATGCCCTCGGGAACAGCGGCCCCCTCCGGGGCGTACATGGGCAGGAGCCAGACGTCGGTGCGGCACTCCCAGTGCCGCAGCGCCCCCGAAAGCGCCCCGCCCGGGTCCGCGAGGTTCGCCAGATGCTCCGGGCGGGCGGCCGTGAGCGCCTCCATTCTGATGCCCCGCTCCAGCGCACGGTCGAGCATGCGGTCCGCCCGGTCGAAGTCCGTCGCCTTGTCGCCCCACCAGGTCAGGTCCGCCAGCATCTCCCTGGGCGTGACCCGGTGTACCAGCAGCGCCTCGGCGAAGGGCCAGTACTCCCCCGGGCCCAGCGGGCCTCGCTCGCCGTACCACTGCTCGGTCACGTGCGCCGAATCGAAGGCCACCGAGATAGCCAGCGACGGCGTCTCGGGCAGCGTGAAGTCGTGCACCGTCAGCTCCACCGGCAGCGCCACCCGATGCTCGCCGTCGGTCGCGACGATCTCGCCCGAGTAAACGCCCGGTTCGGCATCGCGCGGCACCTCGATCTCCCACCATATGGCCCGCACGTCCTCGGTGCGCAGCGGCTCCTCAGGCGCCAGCCGGCCCTCGTCGATCGAGTACCAGCGCACAGAGGAGGCCGAGATGGTGGCGTGCGGTCCGTGCAGCGGCGACGGCTTGATGGACACGGAGGCCGGCGGCGTCCCGTGCTGCAGCACCACGAGCTGCACGGGCTCCGTCTCACCGCGGGCCGCCGAGATCTCGACGACCTCCGGCACGCCCAGGGTGTGGCTGCTCTCCGGAGAGACATCGTAATCCATCGATGACGCGACGCCGATGCCCCACGCTGCATCCGGCCAGCGCCGTCGGGAGATCATCGGCGCCAGCACCGCTCGCGCGCGTGTGAGCCAGTAGTCGATCTCCTCGAGCCTCTCGCGGATCGCGACCCATTCATCGAAGTCGGGGGCGGGCGCCTCGACGCGGCCGCGCAGCTCGGCGATCGCTTCCGGCAGACCCGCGGTTCCCCGCTCACACGGCTCCGCCTCGATGGGAGCGGGCCTCCCCGCCGCGACGTGGAGCCTCCGCCACCGCCGCTCCAGCCGCTCGATCTCCGCGAGAGCGGTCTTGCGGTAGGCCTCCACGCGGTTGGGCCGAAAGCCCACCAGGTGGCCGTACTGATGCACCTGGTGGAAGCTCGGGGCGTTGTCCGCGTGGGACATACCCTCCCCCACCACGCGATCGTTGCGCGAGAACAGGATGCCCGCCACGTCGCCGGTGGGCAATGGCATGTAGCCGGTGGGGGTGCCGCGCAGGTCGCGTTTCTCGTAGCTCTCAAGGGCGAGGCGGATCTCCACGATCCACGCGCCCTCCTCGAAGCCGCTCTTCCACTCGCCGATGTAGTCCCAGTCGGTCAGCCACCGGCCGCCCTCGTAGAACCACTTCGAGTCGAAGACCACCTCGTCGGGGTTGACGATGTACTCGTAGTAGGTGTCGTGATCGTGGCCGAGGTCGAAGAAGATCTCCGCCGAGTCGTCCCGCCAGGCGTACCCGTCGCGCTCGGTGACGTTCGACACGAGCCTGTCTACGTCCGGCGTCTCGCAGCGGAAGGCGGCGTAGAGGTTCTCGTCGTCGTAGCAGCACCAGACATACGTCGCCATCTTCGCGTCGCGCGGCCGGTTGTACATGCGCCAGTACGGGTCGCCGATCCAGGCCGCATCGTCCCAGCAGGCGTCCGATAGGTCGCCATCGATCACCGGCGGCTCGCTCACACGCGGGATGCGGTGCTGGTAGAGGGGCACGACCTCTATGTCATCCCACCATACCGCGGGACCGGCCGCGTCTTCCAGACTGGTTACCTCCTCACGGCTCGGAGGGACGGTCTCGAAGCCGACGGTGAGGGGATAGTCCGCGTATGCAGGCGGGTTGGCGCGCAGGTGCAGGGAGACCTGCTCCCACCCATCAGTCGGGCTCTCGATGACCTTGATGGCGTTACGGCCGTCCCCCGGGTAGAAGATGTGCAGCTCCCCCTCGCCCTCGAGCTTGACCCAGGCGGTGCACAGGAACTCGGCCGTCTCGAAGCCGGTGCCAACAACGAAGCCGTTGCTGGGGTTCTCGATGCCGGGCTCGGGCGCTCTGATGGACCACCTCCCGCTATGCGCCCTGGTGTCGTCGTAACGCCAGCGCATGTTCTCCGGCAGATCCCCGGCCCACTCGAAGTCGCCCGGACGCCCCGCCAGGTCCAGGGGCTGCGGCCCAAGCGCCAGGCTGAGCCCCGCCGTCGCCAGCACGAGCGCCGCCACGATCGCCGCTCTCATCATCGTCGCCCTCTCCTTCAGCTCATGCGCCTGGAGACCTCGACCATCCGGATGAAGTTCTCCGCCGCGTGCTCGGTGAATGTGCCTGAGGTAGTGCCGCCGAGCAGGTACCCATCCGGGCCCGCCGCCTCGATGCACTCCTCGGCAAGCCGCTCGATCGTCTCCCCATCGACCTTGTCGATGACCTCCATGTCATCGAGGTTCCCCAGCAGGCAGACGCAGTCGCCGATGCGCTCCTTGCACTCCGCCAGTGTCGTGTCACCCCACGGTGGGCCCTCCAGCGGGTCCAGCGAGTCGATGCCCATCTCCACCATCATCTCGAGGAACGCGTCCATCGGTCCGTGGTTGTGGTAGTGCGCCAGCGCCCCGTGCTCGTGCATGATCTCCACCAGCGGCCTGTCGAAGCGCAGCATCGTCTCGCGGAAGCCCTCCGGCCCGAGCTGCGTGGAGGCGAACTCCCCGCCGATGATGCGGAAGCAGTCCACGCCCTGCCGGCAGCACTCCTCCACCCAGTGGTAGCAGCGCTCCGCCGCGACCTCGCACAGCTCCATGAAGGTCTCGCGGTCATCCAGCCACATCAGCGAGTAGTCCGCGGGTGAGAGGAAGCGGGCGGGGATGCCGCCCGGGTTCGTCAGCCCCACGCCGACCATCCCCTCCTCGCCGATCTCGTCCTTACGCTCGATGAAGGGCGTGACGTCGATCTCCGGCGGCTCGTAGGGGACCGACAGCAGGTTGTGCACGTCCTCGGCGCTCTTGCAGAAGAACTCCGTATGCGCACCGGTGATCTCTGTCCGCTGGAAGCGGGAGTAGAGGTCTCCATCCGGCGCCTCGATGACGGAGTACGTCTTCCCGTCACGCTCCTCGGTCCGCGTCTTCACCGCGGTGCCGAGGAACCAGTCACCGCCGCCCACGCGCGCGCCGATGAACGGGTCGCACTCATGCAGCATGCGCTGCGCGACCTCGCTGTCCTCGGGGACGTGCCCGAAGCCCCAGGGCGTCACGGGCACGCGGTCCGGCGTTCCCAGCTCAATCGCGCACAGTATGCGCTCGCGCGATGTCATGCCCTCGCCTCCATCGTGCAATCGTCCCTGCGTCCCGCGTCGTTGCCGTCCGTCGTCGGGAGGACCCGCCTCGGCTGCGGATGTGGTGTATTCGCGCCGAAGTCGGCCCGCGCACCACCCGAACCTCTCGCATCCTGCTGCCCCGGACGGCAAACGGCCGGGCCGACTGTGTCGTGGGGCCTCACCACGTCTGCCCCTCCTCGGCCAGCGCCTCGGTCATCGTCAGCCCGTACAGCTTCCGCGCGGTCAGGTGTCGCCCCGCCATCCCGTACACCGGCAGGAAGGGCACCATGTGCTCGAAGCGCTCCCGCACGCGCCGGTAGGCGCGCTCGTCGGGCTCCGCGGCGACCACCGCGAAGGCCATCTCGCCCTCGTCCGTCAGGAACTCGAACTCGTCGAGCGCCTCACGACCGAAGCCGAAGTGTCGCGAGCGGTAGGTGACCTCGACCACGTTCTCTCCGCGCTTCAGCGATGTCCTGTCCCCGCAGGCCTCACCGTCGAGCGTGACGCTGGCGACATCGAAGCCCCGCAGCTCGGGGATTGCCGGCACCGCCTCCTCGGCGGCCGGTGAGGAGACGCCCACGCGCGTAACGATCCGGTCGAGGTCCTCCTCCATCAATGCCACGCACTCCAGCGACTCCTCGCAGCGCACGCCCGGCACCGACCGCAGCACCGTCTCGCGACGCATCGGGCATTCCACGGACAGCTTCGTCATCCGATGCGCGACAGCCTGCGCGACCGGCGCCGCCGGCTCCTTCGCATTCACGAACACGCAGTCGACATCACCCAGCGCCTCGCCGTGCACGGTCGGGTCCGCCGCCACCGGCTCCGCGGTGGGATTGCCGATCGCCAGGTATGTCCCCGCTCCCGCCCCGTAGCGGCCCATCCACAGCGTCTCGTCACCGGCGTGCTCGACGGGGCACACCGGCTGCCGGCCCGCACGGATGCACTCGCGCAGCAGCGGCAGGTCGCGCTGCAGCTTGTCCATGCCGGGCAGGTACTTGTATCCGGGGAACATGCCCCACTGGAAGCTCTTCAGATTCACGTAGTCCGCGACCTTGGCCCAGACGTTCAGGAAGTCCGCGCGCGGCATCTCGTCCGGGGCCTGCAGCACCCTGCGCAGCTCGTAGCCCTTCCAGATCACGCCCGGCTTCCCCCCCAGCGCCATGCACATGCTCACCCACTTGTACCGCTGCGGGCCGGTCAGCGTCAGCTCCGATCAGCGCCCCGCCAAAGAGCCCCCTCTTGAGCTCTGCCCGTCCATCAGCACGCGGATCCTCGGCCCCCGGATGAGCGTCGATGCCGTCGTCGTAGTGAGCCAGCAGCAGCGTATGCTCGTCCAGCTCGAAGGGACCCAGCTCCGCGGGTCCGGCGGCGGCGTGAGTGACCGCCACCGGCACCGTCGGGGCGAGTGAGGCGCGGATCATCGGCCACCTCCTTCGCGGGCGATGGGGAGTCTCATGGATCCCAGAGCGACTCGGGCTCGGCGGTCGCCTCGGGCGGCAGCCACTTCGCGTGTCCATCAACGAAGCTGTAGTTGCTGCCGTTGCCGTGCCGGTGGCCCGCGACGCGCTCCAGGCCCCCGGCCTCGTAGTTCACGCCATGGGTGCAGAAGCGCGCGCCGTTGAGCTCGCACAACAGGATCGTGGCCGCCGGGTCCTCGATACTCACGACCTGCAGCGATGAGCCCATGTAGCCGCCGACCTCGGCCAGCGCCAGGTTGATGCCGTAGCTGTGCAACTCGGATAGAGCCCCGGGCAGTCGCCTGGGATGCTCGTCGCTGGGGCAGAGCAGAATCTCCGTGTTGTTCAGGTAGGGCTGTATGCTCACGGTCCAGCACACGCCCCGGGGCAGATGCGGGTGTGGGAGCATGGCCGGTATGATCAGGCCGTCGTAGTCGTCGCTGTAGAGCCTCGCGGCCGTGCCCAGGTGCCGCATGTTGGCCAGGCACGACGTGCTCTCGG
>JALGUJ010000045.1 GCA_029820945.1 Candidatus Zipacnadia bacterium
CGGCTGTCTATGGTGCGGCGGCAGTCATGCTGGCCGCGACCTGCCAGGCGCAGAAACTCGGCCAGCCCTGGGTGGAAAGAGACGGCGTCATCTTCGGCGCGCAGGCCGATGAGCGAGGACCGATCGGCGGCGGCGAGGGCTATACCGGGATCGTGACCGGGGGCGACTTCACCGCCACCACTCTCGAAGAGCTGATCGAGGCCCTTGCACAGGCCCAGCCGGGGCAGACTGTCTTCATCCCGGGCGAGACCGAGATCGACCTCACCACCTTCATCTACATCGACCAGTTCGTGCTGGAGATCCCCGAGGGCGTGACGCTGGCGGGCGAGCGCGGCAACGACGGGTCGCTCGGCGCGATCCTGACCAGCGACGCGCTCAAGACGCGCCCGATGATCCGCGCGCTCGGTCCGGACGTGCGCGTCACCGGCCTGCGCATCCGCGGGCCGAACCCCAAGCGCTACCTCGACCATCACCGCCGCGCCTACGGCGAGGGTGGCGAGGGCAGCGGATACTACTACAAGTTCCCGACCCAGGACGGCGTCCTCACCGAGTTCGACCGCCTCGAGGTGGACAACTGCGAGGTGTCGGCCTTCGGCCACGGCGGCATCAGCCTCCTGGGCGGCGAGGGTCATCATGTGCACCACTGCTTCATCCACCACTGCCAGTACAACGGCCTCGGCTATGGCGTGGTGCACAACACCGCGTCCTCACTAATCGAGCACAACCTCTTCGACTGGAATCGCCACTCCATCGCCGGGACCGGGCGGCCCGGCTGCGGCTACGTCGCGCGGCATAACATCGAGCTGGGCACATCGCTGTCGCACTGCTTCGACATGCACGGCGGGCGCGACCGCCACGACGGCACGGACATCGCCGGCACGCACATCGAGATCTACAACAATACTTTCCGCGCCCCAGAGCGGGCCGTGGTCATCCGCGGCGTGCCCCAGGACGTCTGCGAGGTGCACCACAACTGGTTCGCGGTCCATGCGACCGTGGACGCCGCCGTACGCGCCTCAGATGGCACGGAGGTTCACGACAACCTCTACGGCCCCGAGGCGCAGCCACCACCCGGGGAGTGACGGCACGGATGACCGACCACGCCGCTCTGTGCGCGATCGTACTGTGTCTCGCCATCACCACCACCGGCTCCGCCGAAAACCTGCTGCCGGGCAGAATCGCGGCCATGTACACAGGCTGGATCGCACCCAACCAGGAGGATCGCGATCTGCAGGCCAACGTGGTCGAGGCGATGCTCGACCCGCTCGCCGAGGCGCACTTCACCGCCTTCTACGCCAAGTTCCAGGGGCTTCAGGACAGGCAGTTCGACCTCTCCGACCCGGAGCAGCTCGACCGGGTGCGGCTCGTCGCGGAGGCCTGCGAGGAGCGCGGGCTGGCGCTGGTCGCCTACACCTATCACCACCCGCACCACGGCCGCAACCCGGAGCGCCACGCGCAGTACGAGCCGCTGGTCATGGCCTCGGGCCGAGTGGTCGAGGACCGCTTCGCGCTGGCGAACTACGAGACCTGGCGCTTCATCTCCGACGAGGTCTTCCAGCTTGCGCGGGCCAGCCGGGAGATGCCGATCGCCTGCGTCGGGATCGACGTCGAGCACCTCATGGGCTTCCCCGCGTCATACGATGACAAGGCGTGGGCGGACTTCGCCGCCGAGCGCGGCTTCGACGCCGGCCTCGCGGCGGCGCAGCGCGGTCCGTTCGTGGCCGAGCAGGGCCTCGCCGAGCAGTACACGACGTGGTACTTCGACCGCTGGGATGCGGTCATCGAGCGCTGGTGCGAGGAGATCCACGCGATCAATCCGGAGCTGTCGATCTGCATCATGCCCGCCCATCACACGCACCGGCTGACGAAGCCGTTCTGCGTGCACGCAGGCACGGAGCGCGCGCCGGCGGTCATCGACAACTGGGGGATGTACAACGGGAGCGGCCTCACGCAGGACCTGCTGCAGCAGCAGGACGAGGTGAAAGCGCTCAACCCGCACAACCGCTTCATCCTGTGGTTGCGGCCGGACAGCTATCGCCCCTCGGACATCCGGGTGCAGGCATACCACACGCTGATGAAGACGGACGGGTACTGCAACTGGCACATCGGCATGATGCTGGCGGGTGGGCGCGACGACGTCCCGCAGGAGTGGGGCTACGCCGCCTACTGGCGGGCCTACGGGGAGGCGAACGAGGCCGCGCTGGCGGACATCGCCGCCGGCCGCGAGGAGCCGTCGATCCCCTTCGAGCCCGTCGAGCCGCTGGTGGCGAAGCTGGACCTGAGCGCATTCGAGGGCGAGGCGATCCCCCAACTCCGGCCCGCCGGCGACGGCGGCGGCGAGGACGCGTGGATCGCCACCCGCGGGCTCGAGCAGTTCCTGATCCACGCGGAGGGCGGGGAGCAGATCGGCGTGGAGATCCGCCACCTGGCCGGCCGGGCGCGGCCCCTGGCGCTGCAGTACGCGCTACTCGCGCCTGATGGCAGGACGCTGCGGAACGAGGCGGTGAGCCCCGGCGCCACGGAGGAGTTCGCGGTGGATGCGCCGGAGACGGGCACCTACGCGCTCTACGTCACCGGCGGTGCGGGCGGGCAGGCGTGGTACGCCGTGCGCGTGCGCAACCGGCACTTCGCCTTCCCCTTCCGCTCCCAGGGCGGCGACAGCGCCCGCCTGTTCTACATCAAGGCCTGGGGGCCCCGGACCTTCTGGCTCACCCGCAGCGATCCGGATGAGCCGGCCACGCTCACCGTCTCAACCGGCCGCAGCCAGGCCATCCTGGTGCAGATCGGCGACGCGCAGGCGGAGGTGGTCCTGGACGAGCCGCGCAGCTTCGACCTGCCGGCGGGCCCGGAGCCGATCCGGCTCGTCATCGCCGCGCCGGATGAGCTGCCCGACGGCTTCTACGTGCAGGGCGTGCATCTGCGCGTGGCGGGGGCGGTGCATCCCTACCTCGCGATCTCTCCCGAGAGGCGTCTGCTGCCTTAGGAGCGCTGACGTTCGCCGCCGTTCGCCGTTTAGCGTCTCGTCTATAGGGCGCGACTACGTTCGCGCCCGGCCCACTCCACACGGGCCGGCCACTATCGCGTTGCTTGCATCAACGTCCGTCAGCCCAGCTCCACGACCTGCCCGGTCTCGCTGGCCCTGTAGATCGAGAGGATGACCTCGACCGCGCGGCGCGCCTCGTGGCCGTCGATCACCGGGTCGCGGTCCTCCTCGATCGCGGCCAGCACATCTCCGATCTGCTTGACGTGCGAGTCCACGGCGCGCTCCGGCATGCCGCTCTTGGGATCGGCCGCGCCGCCCTTTCTGCCGGCCATCGGGTCCTCGACGCGCTCATCCCCCTCGACGTCCCACAGCGCGACGTCATCGCCGACACACAGGATGTTGCCCTTGGTGCCGTGCAGCTCGATGCGCGCGGGCATGCCCTGGTAGGTGCAGGTGCTGCCCTGGATGATGCCGTGCTGGCCGCCCTCGAACTTGAGCACCGCCGAGCCCATGTCCTCCGTCTCGATGTCGTGCGCCAGCGCGTCGGTGAAGCCGAAGATGCGCTCGACCCTGCCGAGGAACCAGATGAGCAGGTCGATGTAGTGGATCGACTGGTTGATGAGCGCCCCGCCACCATCCAGCGCCTTGGTGCCGTGCCAGCCGTCGGAGTAGTACTCGTCGGTGCGGTACCAGGGCACGAAGACGCTGCCGTAGAGCATCTCGCCCAGGCGGCCGTCGTCGATGTAGCTCTTGATCTTCTCGTAGACCGGGTAGCCGCGGTTCTGGTGCGTGGCGGCAATCTTGACCCCGTTGCGCTCGCCGGCCTCAATGAGCGCGTCGATGCTCTCGAGGGTGATGTCGATGGGCTTGGTGCAGATGACGTGCTTGCCGGCATCCGCGCACTGGATGCCCAGCCTCGCGTGCAGGCCGCTTGGGGTGAGGATGTTGCAGACGTGGATGTCGTCACGCGCGAGCATCTCGTCGAGGTCGGTGTAGGGCTCCGCCCCGAAATCGGCCGCGCGGGCGTTGGCGGCCGCCTCGTTGAGGTCGCAGACCGCAACCAGCTCCGCGTTCTCCAGCCGCCTGATCGCCTCCGCGTGCGTGGGCGCGATGACCCCGCATCCGACTATCCCGAAGCCGTAGGTCCTCTCGCTCACCGGCGTACCCTCCTTCTCTGCCGACCGGACGCCCAGGTACCTCGCCCGCCGCCCGCCACGGTCCCTGCGTTGCGCCTCCTCGCAGCCTGTGATGATACACGCTTGCGCCGAAGGCGGTCAAACCGCGTTTGCTGATGGTCAGCATCCAGATTCGTGTGGATGCGCGCACCGAGCGGCGACGTCCCGTGCCTGCGCATCCCGCTCCTGGGCGGGAGGGACCGGGGGTGAGGCCAACCCCGTTGCGGCGCGAACGCCTGCAGACCAACGACGTGCGGATGGGGGCGTCCGTGTGTCATCCACAGGAATCTGGATGCTCTCTTGCTGATGCAGTGATGCCGTTGGCCTTACCTGTCACGGCTCCCTGCGGCCATGGCCCGCCCAGCCGGCCGACCGGTGCGCGGAGAGGAGGCGTCCGCATCCGGGCACTTACCACGCACTGCTCTCAGCCTATACTCCCACCGAGGACTCGCCCGGTGGCGGCCGGGATCCCGCCGGGCGGCAGACTACGCGAAAGGGAGGTGGCACCGGATGGTCGCAGTCAGTCCCGGTGCTCCCTCCGGGTCACGCGTGGCGTAGGACGAAGCGCGGGGGGGCGGCGCAAGTGGAGACACGTTGGGGGAGCATCGCACGCAACGATCGGCCGCGGGCCCGCCGGCGCATACTGGATTACCTCAAGTGGTCGCGGCTGCGGCGAGCCGAGCCGGCGGAGGAGCACGGGCCGGCTGTCGCCGGCGCGGACGTGTCCGGCGCGGTGGTCGGCATCGCTCTGCTCGCCGAGCTGCTGTCGGCTCTGAGCGAGACGCAGGGGGGCGTGCTGGTGCGAGTGCTGCGCGGCGAAACGTGGCGCGAGATCGGCGCGGCGCTGGGCTGCAGCGCCGCGAACGTGCCCTATCACATGCGCCGGGTGCGCCGGCGGTGGGAGGAAGTCGGAGGCGACGGCCGCCTCCGTGACCCCGCCGGGCCCTCTCGCTAACACACGGAGGGCGGGGCTGCTTTGTCGCGAACCTTCCTCTGAGGCGCAACAGCGCGCGATGACGGAGGGTTGCGATGAAGCGATCGGAGCTCAACGGGATACTGCGCGAGGCGAAGGCGTTCCTTAAGCGCATGAACTTCCACCTGCCCGAGTGGGCCCACTGGTCGCCCGAGGACTGGGCGCGGGCAGGCCACGAGTACGACGAGATCCGCGACAACATGCTCGGCTGGGACATCACCGACTTCGGCCTCGGCGACTACGCCAACGCCGGGCTGCTGCTGTTCACCGTCCGCAACGGCAACCTCGCGCTGGACCGCTACGAGAAGCCCTACTGCGAGAAGATCCTCATCTGCGGCGATGAGCAGGTGACCCTCACCCACTACCATTGGACGAAGATGGAGGACATCATCTGCCGCGGAGGCGGCGACCTGGTGGTGCGTGTCTGGAACGGCGGCGAGGACGGCGAGCGGCTCGACACGCCGGTCAGCGTGAACGTGGACGGGCATGTCTACGAGGTCGCGGCCGGAGCGCAGATCGTCCTCTCCCCCGGCCGGTCCATCACCCTTACGCCCTACCTCTACCACGAGTTCTGGGGCAAGCCCGCGCCGGGCGAGGACTACGTGCTCGTCGGCGAGGTCTCCACGGTCAACGATGACACCGTGGACAACCGCTTCCACGACTCGCGGGTGGGGCGCTTCCCGGCCATCGAGGAGGACGAGCCGCCGCTGCACCTGCTGTGCAACGAGTACCCGCCGGCGCCGGAGGAGTGACCGCAGTGAGCTGCGGCTCGCGGCGCATCGCCCTCGTCGCTTTCATGTCGCTGGCCCTGCGCAGCTTCGCCCAGGAACTGCCCGAGCGGCCGTATCCGGAGGGCAATGCCTTCCCGCTGGGCGCGTACTCGCTGCAGCCAGCCGAGGAGATGCCTGGAGTCACCCCGTTCGGATGGAACTTCGGCCACAGCTACCAGTTCGACGCCGCATACCTCGACGCCACGCTGGCGAATGGGCTCTACTCGCTCGCGAGCCTGCCCCGCGTGGAGGAGGACGTGACCCGGGAGACCGTGCGCGAGCGGATCTCGGAGTGCGCGGCACATGAGAACGTGCTCTGGTGGGACCTGCCCGAGGACGCGACCGAGGCCATAGCCCTGTTCGAGACGGTCACGCCCGAGGACGAGGAGGACGCCGAGCCGATCCAGCGCAGCGTCCCCATCACGGCCGGCTCGCTGGAGGACCGCTTCGGCAGGCCGGGCGTGCATATCTACCGGATTGCGCTGCCGGAAGCGTAGGCGCGCCGGCGATGGGGAGCGAGGACGCCTGCATCCCCGGATGTGCCCGGCACCGGACGTCGTTCGCGCGATGCCAAAGCACATCTGCATGATCGATAAGGCGCAGTGGAGATGACCGACTGGGAGCGCATGGAGCGTTACTATGACCTTGGCGCGGCGGCGGAGTACGCGCGGCTGGAGAAGTCGCCGATGAAGACGAGTGCCTTGCGATGCACCTCCGGGGCGGCTGTCATGGGCGCACGTTTCCCCCTTGGCGCCGTCGCGATGGTGCGGCCCGCGTCCCGGACGAATGCTATCGCGTCCGGCTTTCGCGCGCAACCGCCGGGCTCGCAGTGGGCTCGCCGATTGCCCTTGCGCCGCGCGCGCATTTCGCGTATGCTTACAGCACACAGGCGCGCCGTACGGCGCAGGGTGAATTCCATCTGCGCATGGACGGCGCTGTTGTGCTATGTGTGCATCGACGGACGTTGGGGTACTCGCCCAAGTCACACGGAAAAGGAGCTTCCAGATGAGACTCGCGGAGCGGATGAGCAGGCTCGGCACGGAGACCGCCTTTGAGGTTCTGGCCAGGGCCGGCGAGCTCGAAGCCGAGGGCCGGGATATCATCCACCTGGAGATCGGCCAGCCGGACTTCGACACGCCGGACTACATCAAGGACGCAGCCTACCAGGCGCTCCAGGACGGCTATACCGGCTACGGGCCATCCGCCGGCCTGCCGGAGGCGCGCGAGCGCTACGCGCAGTACCTCAACGAGACCCGCGGCACCGACTACGAAGCCTCCGAGGTCGTCATCACGCCCGGCGCCAAGCCGATCCTGTTCTTCGGGATCCTGGCGCTGGTTGACGAGGGCGACGAGGTCATCTACCCCAACCCGGGCTTCCCTATCTACGAGTCGGTCACCGAGTTCGTCGGCGCAAGGGCCGTGGCGGCCCCGCTGCGCGAGGACCGCGAGTTCCGGCTTGACCCGGAGGAGCTGGCGTCCCTGGTGACCGACAGAACGAGGATGATCATCCTCAACTCGCCGCACAATCCCACCGGCTCGATGCTCACCATGGAGGACCTCGAGGCCATCGCCGAGGTGGCCATCGAAAACGATATCTGGGTGCTGTCGGATGAGCCCTACTCGAAGATGGTCTACGACGGCGAGTTCCACTCCATCGCGGAGGTTGACGGCATGCGGGACCGGACGATCCTGCTGGAGGGCTTCTCCAAGACCTACGCGATGACAGGCTGGCGGTTGGGCTACGCGGCGATGCCGTCGGAGCTGGCCGACCAGATCGCGAAGCTGCAGACCAACAGCAACTCGTGCACCGCGAGCTTCATCCAGATCGCGGGGATGGCGGCCTACGACGGCCCGCAGGACGAGTCGGAGGCGATGATGGACGCCTTCGAGGAGCGCCGCGATGTGATGGTCGAGGCGATCAACACCCTCCCGGGCGTTTCCTGCCTCAGCCCCGCGGGCGCCTTCTACGTCTTCCCCAACATCACCGGTACCGGCATCGACAGCAGGGAGCTGGCCAGCCGCTGCCTCGAGGAGGCGGGCGTGGCGGTGCTGTCGGGCACGGCATTCGGGGAGTACGGCGACGGCTATCTGCGGCTGTCGTCGGCCAACAACCTGGAGAACATCAATGAGGCCATCGAGCGCATACGGGGCCTGCTCGAGGGCTGACCGGCGCACCGGTCGCTCTGGCGGGGCCGGGCCGCTGTGAGAGAGTTGCTCTGCGTTGATCACGGTTCTGTGCGCCAACGCCGGCGTTGACAAGACATATGAGGTGCCGAACTTCGCTGCGGGCGGGTACTACCACCCATCCTCGGCCAACACCCTGGCGGGTGGCAAGGGCATCAACGTGGCGCGCGTCCTCAAACAACTGCACCAGCAGCATGTCATCCTCGGGTTCGTCGGCGGCGACAACGGACGCTTCATCAACAGGGACCTCATCGACGACGGCTTCAACACCGGGTTCGTGCGGATTGCCGAGGAGTCGCGCGTCACCATCAACATCATCGACCGCGCGCAGGGGACGCAGACGCGCGTGGATGAGGTTGGGCCGCTGGTCACGCCCAGCGAGGTGCGGCTGCTCAAGCGCGCCTGGCGCAAGCACATGGAGCGTAGTGCCCTGGCGGTCATTGCGGGCAGCGCGCCGCGCGGCGTCAACCTCGACCTCTATGCGGAACTGATCGCGGACGCCCGTTCGCTCAAGCGCCCCGTGATCGTGGACGCCCGCGACGAGATGCTCGCCCGCGCCGCCGACGCCGGACCGACCGTCATCACGCCGAACCTGTCCGAGATGCAGCGGCTGGTGCGCAAGCAGCTCTCGGTGCCCGATGGCGTCCTGGAGGCCGCGACCGAGCTGGTGCAGGACGACGTGCACATCGTGATCGTCACGCTCGGCGCGCGGGGCGCCATCGGCGTCACCCGCTCCAGCGGCGTGTGGTGGGCCCGCCCGCCGAGCATCGAGCGGGCCAGCAGCGTGGGGAGCGGCGACGCCTTTGTGGCCGGGTTCGCCGCGGCGTCGATGCGCCGCAGCGCGTTCCCCGACCGTCTGCGGCTCGCAACTGCCTGCGGGGCCGCCAACGCCGAGACCGTCGGCGCGGGCAACGTCACCGCCGAGCGCGTCGAGGAGCTCGCCGCCGAGGTCACACTCGAGCGGCTCGACGCACCGGCCGAAGATGAGGACGAGCAGGCCGGCCCATAGCACCGGCGCCCCATGATGGGGAGTGCAGGAGGTGCACCGAGATGGGATCGATAGGCACAACTGAGCTGATCGTCGTCCTGATCATCGTGCTCGTGCTCTTCGGCGGGCGCAAGATCCCGGAGATCATGCGCGGGATCGGCGAGGGCCTGCGCGAGTTCCGAAAGGCCTCCAGCGAGGCGACCAGCGAGATCCAGCGCCTGGCTGAGGAGGAGACCGACACGACCGCGGAGGAGACCACGGTCGTGGACGCGCAGCTCGAGGACGGCACTGACGAAACCGCCGGAGAGGGCAGCGCGTCGTGACCGGAACCCGGGCAGCGATGCTCAGGCAGGGGCATTCAGCGGGCACATGGGGGGCGCCGCACGCCTGCTGCTGTACGCGGGCGCGCCGCCGCCTCTCCCAGGCCGTCGGCTGACGGCGGGCAGCTAATACCAACGCAAGGCAGCGCGGCGCAGCGGAGATCAGCCGCTGCGCCTTGCTTTGTCGATTTCCGCCGGGAGGCGACTTTGATGCTGACCATCTTCAACACCATGACCCGCCACAAGGAGCAGTTCGAGCCGCTGCAGCAGGGCCTCGTGACGCTCTACGCCTGCGGCCCGACCGTCTACGACGTCCCGCACATCGGCAACCTGCGCACATTCCTGTTCTCCGACCTGCTCGTGCGTTACCTGGAGCGCGCCGGCTACGAGGTCCGCAACGTCATGAACATCACGGACGTGGACGATAAGACCATCCGAGGCGCCCAGAACGACGGCGTCACGCTCGGCGAGTACACGCAGAGATACACGCGCTACTTCTTCGAGGACCTGGAGACGCTGCGCATCCGGCCGGCCTGGAAGTACCCCCGCGCCACCGAGCACATCGACCAGATGCTCGACCTGGTGCAGACGCTGGTGGAGAAGGGCCACGCCTACGAGCACGAGGGCAGCGTCTACTTCGACATCTCCAGCTACCCCGGCTACGGCAAACTCTCGGGCGTGGTGCCCGACGAGCAGGCGAGTCGGCAGTTCGGGCGCCTCGAGAACGACGAGTACGAGCGCGAGGACGTGCGCGACTTCGCGCTCTGGAAGGCCTCCGCGCCCGATGAGCCAAGCTGGGACAGCCCCTGGGGCCCCGGCCGGCCCGGCTGGCACATCGAGTGCAGCACCATGGCCATCGAGTACCTGGGCGAGACCATCGACATGCACGTGGGCGCGGTGGACCTTATCTTCCCGCACCACGAGAACGAGATTGCTCAGTCCGAGGCGGCCACCGGGCGGGAGTTCGTGCGCTACTGGATCCACCCCGAGCACCTCATCGTCGAGGGCGAGAAGATGTCCAAGTCCAAGGGTAACTTCTTCACGCTCCGCGACCTGCTCGGCCAGGACTACGACCCTATCGCGATCCGCCACCAGTTGATGACCGCGCACTACCGCCGGCAGCTCAACTTCACCGTCGAGGGACTCGCGCAGAGCCAGCAGGCCCTCACGCGGCTGTGGGACTTCGCCGACCGCGTGGACGAGGTGCCCGACGACGCCGCGGGTGAGGACCTGTCGGGGCAGGTCGAGGCCGCGCGCGAGAGGTTCGACGCCGAGCTCGACGACGACCTGAACGTGCCCGGGGCCATGGCGGCGGTCTTCGGGCTGATGCGGCAGGTCAATCCGCTGCTGGCCGCGGGGCGCGTGGGCGCGGAGGGCGCGCGGCAGGTGCGGGACTTCTTCGAGGATGCGGACACGGTGCTGGGCATCATCGAGCACGAGAAGGGCTCTATCGATGAGGAGATCGACGCGCTGATCGCCGAGCGCGAGCAGGCTCGCGAGGCGGGCGACTACGACCGCGCGGACGAGATCCGCGACGAGCTGCTCGCCCAGGGCATCATCATCGAGGACACCGCCCAGGGCCCGAGGTGGCGGAGGGCGGAGTAGGGGCATCCCGCCGTCGCCTGCGCCTATCGCCGCGGCGAGCCACCACGGCAGCCAAGAGATCAGGAAGGTCAGCCCGAGGAACCGCCACGGCAGTGGCCCGGCGCGACCGTCACCGTCCCTCTCCATGCGCCCCTCGCTCGGCGTCTGCCGCCGCGTGTCCGCCCTCCTGATTCCCCGGTATCGAGACGGCCATCCTCATGCGCTGCTGCATCGCGAAGAGGATTCGCGACTGGCAGGCACACGCGCTGCCAGGGATGATCCCACGCCGCCCGGCGAAGGCGCCGAAGGGGCCTGAATGTCACCCACGGCGTCCCTACGGTCACTCGGGCTTCGCGAGGCCCGACTGCGGCTGCACCTGCCGCGTCAGGTCGGAGTCGGTGAGCACCCGCTCGCCTGCGGACATACGGATGTGGCCGGCCATATCGCCGTCGGTCGCGAAGGTGACCTCGACCGTCCTCTCCCCCGCCTCGATCCGCGCGCCGACCGCGCCCTCGGCCTCAAGCAGGCCGGTCTCGTCCATGGCCGCCAGCGACTGGTCGCCGACCTGGATGACGTGCAGGAAGAGCTGCTCGGCGGCGGGCTCCGCCGCGCTGACCTCGACGCGCCCCCAGCCCATCAGCTCCTCGAACTCGACGCCCTCGGCCAGGGGCCAGTTGCGCCCCCCGGCCATGAAGCGCTGCCCCTCGCCGCCGATGGCGGTCAGCTCGGCGCCGGCCGGCAGGAGCGTGCGGCAGAAGAGGCGGCCTTCGCCCTGATCGGCGGCGATCAGACTCCCCTCGATGCGCGGCTCGCGCGCGGTGTGCAGCAGCCAGCGCTTGCGGTAGTCGGGCTGCGTGGAGCGCACGCGGTCGAAGACCACGAAGTGATCGGGGGGGACGAAGACGAACTGGCGCGTCGCCAGCTCGCACTTCTCCGGCCGATAGGCCTCCGTGAGGTCCGCGGCCACGTATGTGTAATGGTCGCCGGTCTCGAAGCCCAGCACCTCCGAGCCGATCTGCTGGTACTGCCCGCCCTCCTGCACGTGGACCGGCCCGTTCCAGTAGTTCGAGACGGGCTCATCGGGCATATCGATGAGCACGCAGTTGTGCGCGACGGTCTGCGCGTAGTAGTTCTGAAGCTGGTCGGAGTTGCCCTTGCGGGTGCCGCTGTCGATGGCCAGGTAGCCGTCGCGGTAGATGCAGAAGTTCCCGTTGTCGTAGTGGCGATGCTGGCGCAGGATTCCGCCGGCGGTGAAGCTGGCGTATGTGTCGTGCTCGCCGGAGCCCGAGCGCATGAAGACCTGGCCCATGGTGTCGAAGTGCCGGGCATGCGGGAGCTCTCCAGGGTCCATCGGCTCGGGCGCCAGGTGCATGCGTGTGAGCAGGAAGGGCGCGAAGCCCCAGTACCTGTCCGGCAGGTACTCCGGGAAAAGCGCCTGCACGTAGCGGCTCAAGGCCACCCACTCGGGCTGCGTCTCGGAGTAGAAGTGCATGACCTGTGCCATGTGCATATACATGTCCCAGCGCGCCATGATGCCATCGGTGTGCTGGGCGTCACCGTAGCCGAACTCGCGGCCGCCGGGCAGGTAGTTCCACATGACGTAGTTGGCGAACAGCCCCAGGTAGGGCCAGTCCTCCGCGATCCGCTCGCCGGTGGCGGACTCCCAGGTGTGGAAGAAGTTGAACTCCGCCCATGGGTAGGCCGCCACGGCGTAGCCGAGGGTCGGGGAGGCGGAGCCGCCGTCGTCGCCCGTGGCCGCCCGCCTGTGCTCCAGCAGCGCGATGTGCTTGTCGTGGCCGCGCACGAGGTAGTCCAGCGCGCGCTCGTCGTCGATGCCCTCGTCGAACATCGCCAGCCCCGCGTACCACAGGAGGGTCTGCGTGCCGTAGAAGCCCGTGGTGTGCCCGCTGCGGTTGCAGCGATGGATGTCCGGGATGCCGCCGGGCTGCACGTCGGCGATGTGGTCGAGCATCGACCGCCCCCACTGGCCCCGCCAGTCCTCGGGCACGTCGTCGAAGATCCAGTCGAAGGCCGCCAGCGCGCTGATGCGGCTGCGCGAGTACCAGTTGACCGCCTTGCCGGCCGCGATCTGCGCGTGGCAGAACTCGACGGTGCGGTCGAGCAGCGTGCGGGTCAGGTCGAGGTAGCGCTCCTCCCCGGTCATGCGGTACACGAATGCGGCCAGCGGCGCGTGGTCTCCCCAGTCCGCCACCTCGGGCTCGGCCGGGATGTCATCGACCCTCGCCTTCACCTTCTCGAAGTGCTCGGCCAGCGGTCCCTCGGCCATGGCGCGGATCTCGGGCCAGGTGTCCTCGTTGATGAACACGCGCGGGTGGTCGCCTCGGATGCGAGAGACCCACTCAGGCCGCTCCTGCGCGCTCGCCATCCCTCCGATCAGCAGTGTCACCATGCAGACGACTGCCGCGCCCTGCCATGAGACGCTCATCTCCAGGCCTCCCTCTCTGCCTGCTCTACTCCGCCAGCGTGACGATCCCGGCGTCCTGCACGTCCCAGGTATGCGCGCCGGTTCCGTGCCACATCTGCCACAGCGGCTGCGCCGTCTTGCGCACGCTGATGTTGAAGTCCAGCTTCACCGCCGGATCCAACTCGATCCCCAGCGACGCCAGCGGAATGCGCCACTCGCAGGTCCACCGGTCCGCGCCCGCGATGCTCGCCGCGTAGACCACGCCCAACCCAGCCCGCTCCACGGCCTCCGGCGGGGCCCCCGCCTCGTTGCTGCTCTCGAAGTGCCCCGACGGGTAGCCGCGCAGCACCAGGATCGGCCCGCCGGGCCCGCGCAGCGCGATCTCCACCGCGTCGTCCTGCCCCCAGGTATCCCCCGGCCGCAGCGGCTTCGATCCGTCCACCTGGTTCTCGATCGCCACGACCAGGTGCTCGCCGTCGTGGTAGAGCCACGCGCGGCTGGGCGGCGCCGTCCTCTCGCCGTGGATGCCCTCCTCGATGACCATCGCGTCCTCGGGCTTCGCCCCCGACCACTCCTCGGGCGAGATCATGCCGTCCACCTCGACCGCCGCGGCGAGCCTCGCGATGACGCGCTCCGGCCGGGGCGTGCGCGCAGGCCTCGGCTGCAGGCTGGCCTCCTGCTTCTCCCGCCAGTACCGGATCACGCTCGGCTTCACCTGGTGGCCCACCGGCCAGGTCGGCCGGGCCGGATGCTCGTAGAGCCCGATACGCTCGATCGGGATGGGCTCGAAGCCAAGCTCCCAGGCGGGGGAGTCGGCGCGCAGCCGGAAGTTGAGGTTATCGGCGTCCACGAAGAGCGGGTCCTCATCGATCAGGTTGCCCTCGATGGTCTGGTAGGGCTTGGCGGCCCCCTGAACGTCCTCCCAGCGATACGGCCCCACGATGACGTTGCGCGTGACGACGTTGCCCTTGGGCGCCGCCGGCTCATCCTCGAGGATCCTCAGCAGCTCGGGATAGCGCTCGCTCCACGGTGGCTCGGTGTAGGGCATGGCGTTGAGGCGGGTGGTCATGGTGCCCTCAACCGAGGCGCTGGCCCAGCCCATCGCTCGGGCGTCGATGTGGATGGCCTTCGGGCACTCGACGAAGATGTTGTTCACGATCGAGTTGTCGCGCCCGCCCCCGATAAAGGCGGCGCGAATGACGCGGTAGAACAGGTTCCCGGAGATCTCGGTCCCGCACCACATGTCGTCGAGGTAGACGCCCACGCATCCGCGCCCCTCCCGGCCGTTGACGTGGTGCATGTAGTTGTGGCGGATCACCGTCCCGCGCGTGGTCCAGTCGCGGCCCGCGTAGATCGCGCCCGCGTCGTTGGACTCGAAGCACACGCTGTGCATCTCGTTCAGCTCGATCACGTGCTCGTTCCCGTAGAAGGCGATGGCCTGGTGCGGGGCGGTGTGGATCAGGTTGTGCGCCACGCGGTTGCCCACGCCCCGTACGGAGACGCCCGGCACGTACATCCGCTTCCACTCGCCGAAGTGGTGGATGTGGCAGTTCTCGACCTCATTGCCCCCGGGCGTGAGCGTCTCGCGGTCGCCGCCGTCGATGGCGAAGCCGCCGTGCCCGAGGTAGTAGGCGTCGCAGTGCGCGATGCGGTGGCCGGTGCCGGAGGCGCGCGCGGCGAAGCCGCCGATGTCGCGGAAGCTGCAGCCGATGATGCTGTCGTGCGCCCCGCCGCTGATGACGATCCCGGTCCTGCGGGCCGCCTCGAAAGCGACGCCCTCGAAGCTCACCCACGAGGCGTCGCTGATGGTGATGAGGTCGTCGATCGCCGAGACGGTGACCTCGGCCTCATCCAGCCCGGCGGGCGGCCAGAGGTAGAGCACGCCCGCCTCCCGGTCGATGTACCACTCACCCGGCTCGTCCAGCTCCGACAGGGCGTTGTAGGCGTAGTACCACTGCCCCTCCCGGTAGCCGTAGTGGTGGTAGGGCTCCTCGAGCTCGATGGTCGCCGCCTCGGTGTCGATCTCCGTGACTCGCTGGCGCTGATCGGCCCAGTCCCAGAACCAGTAGCCGTGCAGCCACAGGTCCGGCTCATCGACCCAGCGCTGAGGCCGGTCGCCGTCGTAGACGAACTTGCCGACCGAGTCGCCCTTGCGGCCGCGCACATCCTTCGGCTGGATGCCCAGGGTCTGCTTGATGCGCGTGAAGCCCTCATTCGGCCAGCGGGCCAGCGTCATGCGCCGGTCACCGAAGAAGACCTCCGCGCCGCCGCCCGCGGCGGAGCCGAAGTCCTCGACGCCCAGCGCCTTCAGGTCGGCACGCACCACGTGCTCCCGCGCCTCCTCGGGCAGCCGCTGGGCCGCCGCCTCATCGGCGGGCCCGAAGGCCGCCGGCGGCACCCGCACTCCGCCGCTGATGCGTACCGAGGCGCCGGGCGCGGCGCGGTAGACGACCGGCGCGTCCTCGCCGCCGCCGTCGTCCGCGTTCAGCTCCAGGGTGCGATTCAGTCGGTACGTGCCCTCGGCGAGCCGGACCGTCGCGCCGCCGCCGGGCAGGCCCTCGGCCTGCTTCAGCTCGCGGATGGCGTCCCGCGCCCGCTCCAGCGTCGCGAACGGCTCATCTTCCGTGCCCGGTGCCTCATCGCTGCCATCGGGCGAGACGCAGAAGCGCACGCCGGCCCCCTCGGGCTGCGCCCATGCCGCACCCACCAGGGTCAATATCGCGATTGTCACAAGATACGCTTGCATCAGCAGGACCTCCCGTAACACGCCTGCCGTGCCTCACATCGCCGCCGGTAAGGGGAGATGTCAGCGCCCGGCGATGTCGCGCATCGTGATCAGCGGCTCGAGGACCTCCGCGAGGCTGACGGAGGAGTAGCAGATGTACTTCCACTCCGCTGCATCCGGTGACCCGGCCTCGAGGATCTCCTGCAGGCTCGACGGCGAGTGCGCCGAGACCATGTGGTAGACCCCGGACATAATCTCCGCCAGCGCCTCGGGCGACGCCTCGATCTGCGTGTAGTAGTACTGCAGGGCACTGAGGGTGATGGCGCTGCGCCCGCCGCCGGCGAACCACCAGTTGTCGTTACGCCGGACCCACGGCACCAGCGTCTCCCTCATGCGCTGCTCGAAGCCGGCGCGGATTGCCGCGTCGTCGATGAAGTGGTGCGCCCACTGCGCGGCCTCACCGAACACGCTCGTGGCCTGCAGCTCGTCATCGAGGAACCACTGCGCATCCCGCAGGGCCATGGTGGTGACTTCCGGCTCGCCCGCGATCACCGCCCACGCGGACGCCGAAGCCAGCGTGCAGCCGCAGACGAAGCCGAAGCTCGTGTCCGAACGCACGGGCTCGTGGAGCGTCTCGTCGCCGCCCGCGGCCGTGTACTTCGAGTGGAAGACCCAGCCGACCGCGATCGTGCCGTCATCGAGCCGGAAGCTCTCACGGTAGCGGAAGTAGTCGCGCAGCGACTGCAGGTAGGCCTCGCGGCGGTCCTCCGGGACGTACTTCAGCAGGCGCGCGATGCCGATGGCGATCTCGCCCCCGTCGGCCACGTAGCAGGCCTCGCCGGTGTCCATGACACCGTAGCCCATCCGGTAGCCGCCGTCCTCGCGCTGCCGGCGCAGCTCCATGTCGCCCCAACGGATGGCGGTATCGCGGTAGCGCTCGTCGCCGGTCAGCTCGTACATCGCCAGCAGCCCGCGCGCCGCACGGTGGTCCACGAAGCCCCACCCGGAGATGACGCCGTCGTCATCCTGCGCCTCGACGAAGAAGTCGCACAGGCGCGCCATCAGCGAGCGGGTGTCCACCTCGAACTGCTCCCGGTCCGCCGGGGCATCCCCCGCCGATGCCTCGACCACGGCGCGGTAGTGCGCCACGTCGAACTCGCCGGCGGGCACGGCGGCCTCGACGGTCCGGCTCGCCCGCGCCGCCAGCTCGACGTGGCGAGTCTCGCTCCAGCGCTCGGTCCCGTCCAGGTCGGTCACCGCGAAGCGGACCGTCGCCCCGCACGCCTGCGCCGGCCCTCGCAGGTGCGCGGCCAGCGTCATCACCGCCCGGCCGTCGGCCACGCCGAAGCTCGGCGACAGGCTCGTGATCTGCAGTCGTCGCGTCAGGTAGTCGGCCATGGCGATCACCACCTCGGCAGTATCGGGCGCCTGCAGCAGGTCGCGCCCGTCGATCATCAGCGCCCCGCAACGAGCGCCGGCCAGCTCTCCGCCGTGCACGTGCACCACGACGGCCGCCGGGCCCAGGCGCTCCTCTCCGCGGTACGCCGCCAGCACCGGCGCCACGCGCGCCGTGCGCGCCTTCGACATGGCGACCGCGCGGTAGGCGGGGCCAGTGTCATCGGGCACCCGCGGCGCCCAGGCCGACCACTCGCCCGCCAGGACCAGGCCATCAGGAACGATGCCGGCCTCGCCCGCGGCGCGCAGCTCCGCGGGGGGCAGGCGCTCGCCGTCGGCGAAGAGCGCCACCAGCGGCGCCTGGTAGTCGGCGGGCAGCTTCAGGTGGTCGCCGGCGCCGTAGGCGGCCGCGGTTGCGGCGATGACGCCGGCATCCCGCGGCACCGCATCGCGGCTGGGGGGAGTGAACTCCCAGCGCTCGATGTCATCGATCCAGAGGGTGTGCGGGCCCTCGCCCACCATGCCGCGCGTGAAGCCCAGGCCCAGCGTCGCCAGGCGCTCGGGGTGGAGGTAGTCGCCCTCGCCGCCGCGACCCTCGGTGGCGTAGGAGATGAAGTGCGGAATGAAGACGCGGTACTCGCGCCACTCCGTCGCGAGCGGCAGGACCATCTTCCAGCGCGAGCCGTCGTGCTCGTTGGGCTCGATGCCCAGCAGCGGCGTGTTGTCATCGGCGCGCGCGCGGAAGCGCAGCACCGTGAAGCGTTCGTCGCCGGTGTCGGCGACGGGCAGGACGACATACTGCCACTGCTGGAGGTCATCGATGGTCGCGCGCAGGCAGTGGCCGTCCTCGGTGGCCGCGACCTCCCAGGCGATGGGTCCGTCCTCACCGCCGTTGACGCGGATGGGCATGGGGAGCACGCCATCGAAGTCGGCGACGACGCGCACTTCGCCCGGCGGCTCGTCGGGCACGGAGGCCGCCAGCCAGCCGCCGGCCGAGCGCGCCAGCGGTCGCGAGAAGGGCGCGCCGCCCAGCGTGAGCACCGCCCCGCCCGCGGTCAGGTAGTCCTGCAGAGCCGCCATTGCGTCTTCTGGGTAGACGCCGGCGGCGGGCATGACCAGGAGTGCGACGTCGCCGGGCGCCAGCGCGTCGGGGTCGAGGAGGTGGTCGGTGGCGATGGTGGCGGCGTCGAGGCCGGCATCGTCCAGCAGCTCGGCGACGTCCGCGGGCCGGGCGGCCGGCGTGTCGTCGGCGATAGGCGCATCCCACACCCGCACCACCTGGGCGTGGAGGGCAACGGCCGGGACCAGTGCGGCGACTGCAGCCGCGAGGACGCGGAGCGATGCCATTCCCCGCACCCCTTTCGCGTCGGACACTTACCCGGCGAGGGGTTTTGCCGTCCTGAGCGGTGGGACCTTCACCGCGCGTGGATGCTACTCGTCCTCGGGCCCCGCGACAGGCGTGGGCGGAACGCCGGGCACGTCGCTGACGGTGATCCGCCTGGTGGTGTGCTTCTCGGCCTCGCGCAGGATCTTCTCCCTGACCTCTTCGCTGAGCCTCGGGTCCTCCGCGATCCTCTGTGAGTAGGCGTAGAAGTCGTCGGGGTTGACGCTCGCCTCCGCGAGTTCCCGCGCGGCGAAGTCGGTCATCAGCCCCTGCATCTTCGCCGTGTTATCCGCCTCGGGGTGGTTCTCGAGCGTGGAGGCGAAGATGACCATCTTCGCCGAAAGCCTGACGAACAGCTCCTCGGTGAGCTTGACGTAGTCCCCGTCGGCCTGGCGCTCTCGCGCGCCCTCGATGACACGGATGTCGGCCGCCGGAGGATGGGGCTCGTGCGGCGCGCTCTCGGCGTCATCGGGCCGGCGCCCTTCGGGCTGCTCGGCCTCTGGCGCAGCCTCGTCCGCCCCGGCAGCATCGGCGGCCCCGGGCTCGCCGGCCGCCTCGGCCTGGGCCGCCAGCATGTCATACGGCAGCCGCTGCTCCTCGGCGACGGGGTACTCGGGCGTGTAGCTGCGGCCGGGCTTCGGCGAGAGGAAGTACCAGGTGGCCAGCCCGCCCGTGAGCAGCCCGGCGATGATGACCACGGCTGCGATAGCCGCGTCCTGCCGCCCGCGCCTCTTCTCGCTCATATCGCCACGAGTATATGGGCCGCCGGGCGTTGTGTCAACGCGGCGGAACCGCCTCGTTCATCGCGCCTGCGGTTGGCCTGCCATTCGCCATCGGGCGGGAAGCGCGACGAATGCGGAGGGAGCAACCGCCGGGCGCGGCACAGGTCCGCGCGCTACAAGACGGCAAACGGCGCACGGGCCTGGAGGCCCGTGCCACGGACCTGCCACATGCGTCCCCGAGCTTCGTGCGGTCTGCTGGGGGTGAGCCCGGAGGGCGAAGCCCCAGCAGACCGCCAGCGCTTCCACCCCGCTTCCCTTTCTCCTGCCACCCGACATCTTAGCCCATAGGAGGGGCCGCCGACAACGGCCGGGCGGGAGCGGAGCCCCCAAACGGCACGAGCAACGACGCCACCCCCCCCCGTAGGGCTTCCAGTCCGAGGACGCCGACAAGGGCCGGAGGGTGAGGTAGCCGTTGCCATGCGGGCGGAGGGGGATACGTCTCTCATCCACGCGAATCCGGATGCTGCCTGCCGTTCGTCGCCGTTTGCCGCAGTCCCACCTGTGTGCTATAATCCCGCTGATGGTAGCATGCCGCCCGCGGGCAGTGTCCGCAGCAGGAGCCACCGGTGTTTGAGCTGACCATCGAGCGGGAGTTTTCCGCCGCGCACCGCATGCGGGACTACGCGGGGGCGTGCGGGCGGATGCACGGGCACAACTACCGTGTCCTGCTGGCGGTCGAGGGCGAGGAGCTGGACGAAAGCGGCATGCTGGTCGATTTCGCCGAACTCAAGCGCATCCTCGATGCCATCCTCGCCGAGCTCGACCACCGTGATCTGAACGAGATCCCGCCCTTCGATGAGCTGAACCCCAGCAGCGAGAACCTGGCCAGGTACCTCTATGACAGGGCCCGCGGCGAGCTGGGGGGCACGGTCCGGGTGAGCCGGGTCACGGTGCACGAATCGCCCACAAGTTCCGCCACCTATCGCCGGGACTGAGGCTATGAGCAGTGTGCTGCTGCTCTCGGGCGGGCTGGATTCGGTGGTCGCGGCCTGGGCCGCGCGGCAGAGCCATCCCGCGGAGCTCGCGATCACCTTCGACTACGGGCAGCGCGCGGCGGCCCCCGAGCTGGAGGCGGCCCTGCGGGTGGCGGCCGAGCTGGGCGTCACGCACCGCCTGGTCAAGCTGCCGTGGCTGGCGAGGCTGGCGCCCGCGGCACTGGTCGATCCGGCCAGCGAGCTGTCGCGGGCCACGGACCGGTCGGTCTGGGTCCCGGCGCGCAACGCGGTGTTCATCAGCATCGCGGCGAGCTTCGCCGAGGCCCTGGAGTGCGATGCCATAGTCTGCGGCTTCAACGCCGAGGAGGCCGAGCGGTTCCCGGACAATTCGCCCGAGTTCGTCCGGCGCTGCGACGCCATGCTGGAGCTGGCGACGGAGAATGCGCCCAGGGTGGTCTCCCCCACGCTGGCGCTGACCAAGCGCGAGATCGTCGAGCTGGGCGTACAGGTCGGCGCTCCGGTGCATCTCGCGTGGAGCTGTTACTCATCCGGGCCCGAGCACTGCTGGGAGTGCCCGTCGTGCCGGCGGCTGCGCGAGGCCCTGGAGGCGGCGGACTACTGGCAGAGTTGGGTGGAACTGAGGGCCGCCAGCGGGCGTCATCATTGACGGAGGGTGGGCCACATGCCGCGCCTGCGGTTCTTCGACGGCTGCGCCATGGTGGGCTGGCGATCCAATCGTCACCCGGAGACCATCTGGCACCCGCGCGACTTCGCGCGCGACTACCGCTACTACGGCATCGGCGCCGCGCTGGTCCACCACGCGGTCGCCGTCGAGTACCACCAGGATCGAGGCAATCGCAGGCTCCTCGAGGAGATTCGCCGGCTCCCGCAACTCCTGCCACAGTGGGTCGTGATGCCGCACCACACGCACGAGATGGCGCCGCCCGACGAGCTGATCCCGGAGATGCTGGAGCTGGGCGTCCGGGCGGTGCGCATCTACCCGAAGACGCATGGCTTCCCGCTCGCCGACCAGGTCTCCGGCCCGCTGCTGGAGGCGCTGCAGGAGCGCCGCATCCCGGTATTCGCCGATGTTGACGAGCTGGCGATCGACGCGGCGGCGAGTCTGTGTGAGCGCTTCCCAGAGCTGCCCGTGGTGCTGTGCGGCGTCAACTGGTCATCGGACCGGCAGCTCGAGCCGGCGCTCGAGCGCGCGCAGAACCTGCACGTGGAGACACACTTCTTCCAGGGCCATCGGGCCTACGAGCGCTTCGTGCGGCAGTTCGGCGCCGATCGCCTGATCTTCGGCACCGGCCTGCCCGACTGCAGTCCCGGCGCCGCGGTCATGATGTCGCTGTACGAGGACATCGCGGACGAGGATCGCGCCAAGATCGCCGGCGGGAACCTGCTGCGGTTGCTGTCCTCGGTGCTGACGGACCGGCCGGCTCCCTTCGAGGAGGTCCCGGCGGTCGAGCCGCCGGCGGACGACGACCCGATCGTGGCGACGCTGCGCGAGGGCCGCCCACTGAGCGACGAGCTCGTCTTCGACGCCCACGCACACATCGCGCACGTGGGGGCCATGGGAATCTCGCGCATCCATCTCCCCTACAACGACGCCGACGGCCTGGTCGGCACCATGGACAGGCTGGGGATCGACCGCTGCATCGTCAGCACCTGGAGCGGGATCACCGACGGCGACCCGGCGAGCAACGACATCACCCTCGCCGCGATCGAGCGCCACCCCGGCCGGCTGCTCGGCTACGGGACCATCAACCCGCGCTATCCTGAGGAGATGCAGCGGGAGATGAGCCGCGTCTTCCGCTCCGACCTCATGGTGGGGTACAAGCCCTATCCGCCGCGGCAGCAGGTTCCGCTGACCGACCTGCGGCACCGTCCGATGCTGGAGTGGGCCGACCGGAAGGGTGCTCCGGTGCTGTGCCACGGTGGACTGTCGCCCGCCGCAGCGGTCACGCCCGACCAGCTCGGGGAGCTGGCGCCGCTGTACCCCAACGCCAAGTTCCTCCTGGCCCATGCGGGCAGCAACTGGGCGCTGGCCGAAGCGCTTGTTCCAGTCGGGCGGCGCTCAGGTAACATATATGCCGAGATAACGTATACGTCGATCAGATATGGGCTCGTCGAGTACCTGGTGCGCGAGCTGGGGCGCGATCGGGTGCTCTTCGGGACGGACTGCGTCATGCGCGATGCGGCTCCGCAGCTCGGATGGGCTGCCTGGGCGCGCATTCCTCTCGAAGACAAGCGCATGGTGCTTGGGGGGAATATCGCACGCATTCTGGGGGCGGCGCAGTAGCGCGCGAAGCCGCGCGCTCCCGGGCGGCGGCAGGCGCCGCTCGATGCATGGCGGGGCGATGGGAGCGTCCTGCCAGGGCATGCAGGGGAGCGGACGGCGGGGTCGGCACAATGTGAGTGGGGAATGATGTCAGAACTCATACTTGCTATCGAGGACGAGGAGCCGGTTCGAGAGGCCATCGTGGCCGCACTCGAGTCCTGCGGCTACCAGGTGATTACGGCTGCGGACGGAGAGGAGGGTCTGGAGCTTCTTCGCGCGGAAGACCCCGATCTGATCGTACTGGATCTGATGCTGCCCAGGATCGGCGGGATGGACGTCTGCTCGCTGATCCGCGAGCACTCCGACGTGCCGATCGTGATGCTGACGGGCCTCAGCGCCGAGGACGACCGGGTGGAGGGCCTGACGCGCGGCGCCGACGACTACATCACCAAGCCGTTCCGCGCCAGGGAGCTGGGGGCGCGGGTGCGCGCGGTGCTGCGCCGCAGCACTCACTGGTCCAGCGAGGAGCGGGAGCTGCTTGAGGTGGGTGACCTGTCCATCCACGCGGAGGCCCGCGAGGTGCGGCTCGCCGGCAGGCTCATCGAGCTGACGCCCAAGGAGTTCGACCTGCTGGAGTACCTGGCGCGCAACGCGGGGCATGTTGCCGAGCGCGAGCGCATCCTGGAGAGAGTCTGGGGCGAGGATGAATACATCGACCCCAGAACGCTCGACGTGCACATCCGGTGGCTGCGCGAGAAGCTCGAGGAGGACCCGAGCAAGCCCAGGCGGCTTCTGACCGCCCGCGGCCGGGGCTACATGCTGGTCGAGGCCTGACTCGCCTCGCAGCCGACCTCCGGAGCCGCGATGCCCGCCAGACCGGTCGTCGCGGCGGGCGGGGGCGCCGGTGCCGTCTTGCCCTGTCGTTTGTGCGACGGGCGCCCTCGCCCGTCGGCCGCCCGAAGGGCGGCATGTCGTTCGCAGCTCGGGGGTGTGGCGCGGCGGTTTCCCGCGGCTGCCGGGCAGGGGGGCGAAGACGGCATCGGCGGCTTTGCCGCCGCAGCGGGCGGGGACGCCCGCCGCACAAAGTGGCGCGTCGGGCGGGAAACGCACAGCCCATACCCAGACCAGTGTCACGAAAGGAGCAGGTGAAGCGATGAAGAGCAACGAGGTGGTTCTGGCTCTGCTCGTTCTGGCGCTGCTAACGAGCATGGCTCTTCTGACGGGCTGCCCGCCGGCACCGGAGGAGGACGCCGGGATACTGCCCGAGGAAATGCCCGTTGAGCCCGAGGAGGCCCCGGGGGAGGTCACCGGTGAAGAGGCGACCATCGATCAGATCGGCTCGACCACCGTCCTGCCGATCGCCGAGAAGTGGGCCGTTGCCTTCAATGAGGCGAATCCGAACGTCAAGATCAACGTCTCTGGCGGCGGCTCCGGCACCGGCATCTCCGCGCTGATCGACGGCACCGCCGACATCGCCGACGCCTCCCGGGCAATGAAGGACGAGGAGAAGACGGCGGCGGAAGAGAAGGGCATCAGCCCCGTGGAGCACGTGGTTGCCTTCGACGGCATCGCGGCGGTTGTTCACCCCAACAACTCCGTGGGTGAGCTGTCCGTGGAGCAGCTCTCGGATATCTTCTCCGGCGAGGTCACATCGTGGGACGATCTCGGCGTGAGCGGCATGGGCGACATCGTTATCGTCAGCCGCGACTCCGCGTCCGGTACCTACGAGAGCTGGAAGGACCTGGTCGTCACCATGGACGGCGAGGATGAGGACCGCGACTTCGCCGCCTCAGCCCTCAAGGAGGGCTCCAACGAGGCAGTGCGCTCCACTGTCGCCGAGACCGAGGCCGCCATCGGCTACATCGGCCTGGGCTACATCGACGAAAGCGTCAAGCCCGTGCCCGTCGTCCCGATGGAGGGCGGCAGCGCGGTTGAGCCGACTCGTGAGAACGTGCAGGGTGGCTCCTACCCGATCTCTCGTGAGCTGTATATGTACACCGCCGGCGAGCCGGAGGGCGCCGTCAAGGACTACCTCGACTGGGGGATGACCGACGAGGGCCAGAAGCTCGTCGAAGAAGCGGGCTACGTCAGGGCCAAGTAACACCACCCCCCGCACCTGCCTGGCCCGGCGCGTCATCCACTGCGCCGGGCCAGGCGGCGGGCTCACATCTCCGGGACGCAGGGAGCACTATGAGAAGACGGCTGGCGCATCTCTGGGAATGGGTGATCGAGCGCTTCATCCAGATCGCCGGCATCCTCAGCATCGTTCTCGTCATCCTCATCTTCGCATTCCTTCTGCAGAACTCGCTGCCCATGTTCGCGGAGCGCGGTGTCGGGGAGCTTCTGACCGGGCGCCGCTGGTCCCCAACGCACGGCGAGGGTCACTTCGGGATGGTCCCCCTGATGCTCGGCTCTCTGTATGTCACGGTCGGCGCGCTGGTCCTCTCCGTCCCCCTCGGTCTCGCCGCCGCCATCTTCATCGCCGAGATCGCACCGAAGCGCGCCCGTGAGGTGCTCAAGCCTACGGTCGAGCTGCTCGCAGCCATCCCCTCGGTAGTCTTCGGCTTCCTCGGCCTGCTGGTGGTGGGTCCCTGGTTCGCCGACCGCTTCGAAGCGATCCAGGTCGGTCAGTTCGCCGCGCTGGGCTCACTGATGCTCTGCTTCATGGCCCTGCCGACCATCGTGTCGATCTGCGAGGACGCATTCCACTCGGTGCCGCGAGAGCTCTTCAACAGCTCGCTGGCGCTGGGCGCCACGCGATGGCAGACGATTACTCGTGCCATGATTCCGGCGGCGCGCTCCGGCATCATCGCCGCCTGCCTGCTGGGCCTGGGACGCGCCATCGGCGAGACGATGACGGTGCTGATGGTCACCGGCAACGCCCAGGTCATACCCCAAGGCCTCAAGGGCTTCATCAAGCCCGTCCGCACCATGACGGCGACGATTGCAGCCGAGATGGGTGAGACCCCGCACGGCTCCACTCACTTCCACGCCCTCTTCGCCATCGGTCTGATCCTATTCATCATAGCATTCGGCGTGAACACCATCGCCGATATCGTCGTGCGCCGGAGTGAGAAGGACATCGCATGAGAGAGGAGCCGGGGGGCAGGCACCTGATCGACCCGCGCGTCTCGGAGAGGATCGCCTTCGCCGGCCTGTGGGCGGTGATGATCTTCGTCTCCGTCCCCGTGGTGGGCATCATCGGGTACATGCTCTACCGCGGCGCGGCGGCCCTCAAGTGGGAGCTGATCAGCTCCGTGGACGAGGGGCTGCTGCCCGCCATAGCCGGGACGACCTACCTGGTCGGCCTCACGGCGGCGGTGGCGGCACCGATAGGGGTCGGTGCGGCGATCTACCTGTCGGAGTACGCCCGCCCGGGGCCGCTGCTGCGCATGATCCGCCTGGCCATCATCAACCTCGCGGGGGTCCCGTCCGTCGTCTACGGGCTCTTCGGGCTGGCGGCGTTCGTGATCGTGTTCCAGTGGGGCCGCTGCCTGCTCGCGGGTTCGTGCACCCTCGCCCTGCTGGTGCTGCCCCTGGTCATCAGCACATCCGAGGAGGCGCTGCGACAGGTGCCTCAGGGTCTGCGGGAGGGCTCGCTTGCCCTGGGGGCCAGCAGGTGGCAGACAATCCGGCGCGTGGTGTTGCCCAACGCCATGTCCGGTATCATTACCGGCATGATTCTCTCGATCGCACGGGCGGCCGGCGAGACGGCCCCCATCCTCTTCACCGCCGCCTTCTACTCGCTGAGTGACCCCTTCCCCGATGGCCTCCTGGACCCGGTCGTGGCGATGCCCTACCGGCTCTTCGTGATGTCCACAGAGGAGCCGAACGTCCCTGACGCCACGAAGTGGGCCACCGCCTTCGTGCTGGTCGCGCTGGTGCTCGGACTGAACCTGGTGGCGACCTTCATCCGCGCCAGGCTGCGGCGAAGACGCTGGTAGGGCGATGATCCGCCGCACGGACCTGAATCCGGCTCAGCCCGCGGTCGGATAGGGGGTGGGGATGCTCGTGCCGAAGACAGACAGAGAGGTGCGCCGAATGCAGGAGCGCGCGCAATCCCAGACAACGGCGGCCGACGCCTCCGACGGCGACGACGGCGAAGAGGCCGCGGAGGCGCAGCGAGACTTTCTCTCCGGCCTCGCACACGGCCCTGAGAAGGCCGAGGAGGCCGGCGTTGAGCACTCCGTCAAGATCGAGACCCGAGACCTCAATATCTACTACGGGGACTTCCGCGCCATTCAGGCCGTGGACATGGAGATTCGCAACACCGAGATCACGGCCCTCATCGGTCCCTCGGGGTGCGGCAAGTCCACCTTCCTCCGCTCCCTCAACCGCATGAACGACGAGATCGCGGACTGCCGGACCGAGGGAGACGTGCTGCTCGACGGCACCACAATCTACCGGCCGGACACCGACCTCGTCAGCCTGAGGCGCCGCGTCGGGATGGTCTTCCAGCAGCCCAATCCCTTCCCGATGTCCATCTACAACAACGTCGTCTATGGGCCGAGGCTCCAGGGACGCCTGTCCCGAGAAGAGGCCGACGAGATCGTGGAGCGGAGCCTGACCGGCGCGGCCCTCTGGGATGAGGTCAAGGACGACCTGCACAAGTCGGCTCTCGACCTCTCCGGGGGCCAGCAACAGCGCCTGTGTATAGCCCGCTGCCTGGCGGTGGGCCCCGAGGTGCTGCTCATGGACGAGCCCTGCTCCGCGCTGGATCCCACGGCGACCTTTCGCATCGAAGAGCTGATGCTCGAGCTCAAGGAGCACTACGCCATCGTCATCGTCACGCACAACATGTATCAGGCCTCCCGCGTTTCCGACCGCACCGGCTTCTTCCTGCTGGGCGAGCTGATCGAGTTCGGAGACACGACGCAGATCTTCGAGGACCCGCAGGACGAGCGCACCGACGCATACGTCAGGGGGCGCTTCGGCTAGGGGAGATCACGGCAATTCAGCGCCGGGGAGAGAAGTGCAGAGCCATGCGTAGGATCCGAGAGACCTTCGAGGAACAGATCGAGCAGGTCCAGGTCGATGTCACGAGGCTTGCCAGCTTCGTCGTGGAGATGCTGGCCGATGCCATGCGCGCCCTCGTTGAGCAGGATGAGGCCCTGGCCGACAAGGTCATCATGGACGACGATGTGGCCGATGATCTGGACCTGCACATCGAGCAGGAGTGCGTCCGGCTTCTGGCTCTCCAGCAGCCGATGGCCAAGGACCTGCGCATCATCGGCACGGCCCTAAAGGTCATCGCCGATCTCGAGCGCGTCGGGGACTACGCCGTTGACATCGCCCGTAGCGCCAAGACCCTCGCCGACGAGCCCTACTTCAAGGCCCTCATCGACATCCCCCGCATGGCCGACATCACTATCAGGATGGTGCGCACCTCCGCCCAGGCCTTCGTCAAGCAGGACCTGGACCTCGTTCACCAGGTCATCGATGAGGACGACCAGGTTGACAGGATCTGGTACCACCTGCTGGATGAGTTGGTGCACTACATGGAGAACGACCCCACCCTCATCCTCCAGGCCACCCATCTGCTCCTGGTGGCCCGCTACCTGGAGCGCATCGCCGATCACGTGGTCAACGTCGCGGAGCGTGTCTCCTATATGGTGACAGGCCAGTTTGAGGACCTGGCGCTTTCGCACACCGCAGCCTACGAGGAGCAGGAAGCGATGGACCAGGCACATCGCGAGGACTCCCCCGAGCAGAGCTAGTCAGGCGGCTCGAACAGCTCGTCGTCCCGCATGCCGAGGACTCGGAGGGCGGCGGCCTCGTCATTCGCCTCCTCCATCCAGGGCCCGAACCTCTGGATAAGGTCCCGGCGCGGGACGACAGTGAGGGCCGGGCCGCCGCCGTCCACCGTCACCGTCAGCGCGATCGCCTCCGACACTTCAACGTCGATGTTGCGCTTGCCCAGCGTGCACCCTGTCGCGTACTGTACGCCATCCACGAAGCAGGAGTCGGGAGTGTGCGGCGGGCACTGCACCCGCGCCCTGAGGCCGAAGTGCGGCGGCACGCCAAGCTCGCGCAACGCCAGCTTCCCGGCGCGGTAGCCCAGCATCGCGAACGGTCCCAGGTGCCCGTGGAAGGCTCGCAGCCGCGCCAGCAGCTCACCGTTCTCCATGGTGCCTACTCCTCCTGCGGCACGACGAGGATCCGGCGGCAGCTCTCGCACTTGACGATGGCCGCGGCCCGCTGGACGGCCAGTTGCTGCGCACGCGGAACCGCCACGTTGCACACATCGCACCTGCCGTCGCGCATCGCCGCGACCGCCACCCCACCCAGACGCTCGCGAAGGTGCTCGTACTCCGTCACCAGGCCGTCGTTCAGGGCAGGCACGATCTCCTCGCGCCGCCGCTGCAGGTCGCCGATCTCCTCCCGCGCGCGAGAGGTGGTGCGCCGGTAGTTCTCCGTGACCGACTCGTAGCTCTCCCGGAGGCGCCGTACGTCCTCCTCCTGAGCCTGCACCTGCCCCTCAACGGTGTCGATCTCGTCCAGCAGCTCCAGGATCATGTCCTCGTGCCGCTCGACGTTGCGAGACAGCTCACCGATCTTCTGGTCCAGCGCCGTCAGCTCCTTGGGGTCCGAGACGGTGCCGCCGTATGCCCGACTGGTCTTCTCGTCCCTCTCCGCCTCGATGGTCTCCAGGTCGAGCTGCAGCTTCCGCTGCCGCGCCTGCTTCTGGCCCAGCTCCTCCCGCAGGCGCTCCAGCTCCGCCTGCGCGGCCTCCAGCTCGGCCTTGGCCCCGCTGCCGTCATCGGTCTCGGCAAGCAGCGTCCGCCTCTGATCGATGCCGCTGTCGATCTTCTGCAGCTCGTAGAGCAACTGCGCGTATTCTGGCGTCATGGCCTGATCACTCCGGAATGCAGTCGGCTTCCGCGCTTCTCCGGCCTGCTCTGGCCTCCGCGCGGCAGGGCGCGGCCGCGAACGGGTCGGTGACTACTTGCGACGCCTGCACATCGACCTCCCCGGCCAGCACCGCCCGCAGGTACCTCACAACGCTTTCGACCACCGGGCGCTCGGTCGCGTAATGCGTTGCGTCGATGACCGCCAGGCCCAGAGCCAGCGCGTCGAGTGCGTCGTGGTGGTTCAGGTCGCCGCAGACGAGGACATCGGCCCCCGCCTCGGCGGCGGGTCCCACCGCGTCTCCGCCGGAGCCGGGCATGACCGCGACCCGACGAACGGCGCGCTCCTCGTCTCCGAGCACCACCAGCCGCGCCGGCTCGAGGCGCTCGCGGACCACCTCGGCCAGTGCACACAGGCCGGTCTCGCTCGCCAGCTCGCCGATCGCGCCCAGGCCGGACTCCCGCTCCTGCATCAGCGGGCTGACTCCGGACAGCTCGAGTAGATCGGCCAGGACGGCCGCGGTCCCGATCCCGGCCGCGGCGTCAAGGTTCGTGTGGGATGCGTAGACCGCGATGTCCTCGCGCAGCAGCCGGGCGATCAGGCGCCCCAGCGGGCGGTCGGTCCGCACCGCGGCCAGCGTCCGGAAGATCAGCGGGTGGTGCGCCACGATCAACTCCGCGCCCGCCTCTGCGGCCTCCGCGACCACCGTCTCGGTGACCTCCAGGCAGACCATCACCCGGCTGACGTCCCGGTCGGTGGCTCCGAGCTGCAGCCCAACGTGGTCCCACTCCTGCGCCGTCTCCGGGGGAGCGGCGCGTTCCAGGTACTCGATCACATCACCGACGACCACGCTTCCCCTCCATCTGCCCGCCAGGCGGTTAGCACTCTCACGCTTGGAGTGCTAAAGCCTTCGCCTCAGCCTTGACACGGTCCCGGCCGCCCGCTATACTGCAGATCAGTTGGCCCATGTGAGTGCGGGAGGCACCCGGTAGCTATGCCGACCTACGAATACAAGTGCGAGAAGTGCGGCCAGGTGTTCGAGATCAGCCATGGTTTCGACGAGGAGCCCGATAAGACCTGTCCCGCGGAAGATTGCGATGGGAGTCTGCACCGCGTTTTCAGTCCGCCCACCATCATCTTCAAGGGCAGCGGCTGGCACGTGACCGACTACGGGCGCGGGAATGGACGCAAGAAGCAGTCCGAGAAGGGATCCGAGCCGCGGGAGAAGGGCGAGAAGGCCGAGAAGGCCGCCGAAGCCACCGACTGAGCGAGCAGGAGTAGACACACTCTGACGACCGGCCGCGGGGCAGCCTGCGGCCGGTCTCCTGTTCATGGCCCCATTCACGGGCGGATGAGCACCTTGATGGCGCCGGTACGGTGCTTGCCCGCCGCGACCTCGAAGGCTCGCGCGGCGTCCGTCAGCGAGAAGACATGGGTGATCATCGGCTCCACGCGCACCGTCCCTGAGGCCAGCAGGTCGAGCCCTCGCTCGAACTCGCTGCGCAGGTTGTTGCTCGAGGTCGTGACCGTCCTCTCCCCCGCCAGCGCCGCCGGATCGATGCGCAGGCCCTCCGCGGCACCCGCCATCAACATCAGCGATCCGCCCGGCGCGAGCATCCGGAGGCCGGCCTCCTGCAGCGCCCGATCTCCGGTGCTGTCGAAGACGGCGTGGACGCCCCTGCCCGCGCTCCATGCCAGCACCTCCGCAGCCAGGGCCCCGGCGTCCTCGTCGCGGCCGTCGAGCACCAACTCCGCTCCCAGGGCCCGCACGCATTCCAGCGCCGCGTCGTAGACATCGGTGGCGGCGGCCGCCTCGGCTCCCGCCGCGAGCGCCACCTGCATGATCAGCAGCCCGATCGGCCCTGCGCCCAGCACCGCCACGCGATCGCCCTCCCTCACGCCAGAGCGGTTCACCGCGTGGACGGCGACGCCGAGGCCGTCGAGGAAGGTCGCCTGCTCGAAGCTGATGTGATCGGGCAGCTCGTAGACGTTCTCGCGCCAGATCGGCATAAACTCGGCCATGCCGCCGGGATTGAACGGCCGTCCCCGCCATCCCGCGCCATGGCCAAGGTGTGCGGTGTTTCGGCAGAGCTGGCTGGTGCCGCGCCGGCACTCCGGGCATTCCCCGCAGACGGAGAAGGCCAGCATCCCGGCGCGCAGGCGCCGCCCGTCCGGCTCGACGACCCCTGACACCTCGTGCCCCAACACCATCACCGGAGGGTTCGGCCTGTCCTCTCCCAGCGTGTGCTTCGCCCAGGGGTTCTCGCCCGCCAGGTAGCGCAGGTCACTGCCGCAGATCCCGCAGGCGGCCACCTCACACAGCACCTCTCCGGACTGCGGCTCGGGAACGGGGATGCGCTCGACCGCGAGCTCCCCCGGCCCCCTAAGCACGACCGCGGACATATCGCTCATCGGATCGTCTCCTACCGCGTGGCGGCGCCAGCTCACGAAGAGAGGGCCGCTCAACCGCCTCGGCCCTCGTGCCCTTCCCTCTCTGCCAGCGTGCTACTCGCCCCCGGTGGTCCCCACCTCGGCGGGCGGCGGCGCAAGGATCTCGAGGATGCCGGGGATCAGCTCCGGATAGCGCGCCGTCAGGGCCGCGGTGACCTCGGCCGACACATCGGGGTAGCTCGCCGTGATGAGGTCGGCCACGTCCACCAGCAGCTCCGGATGCAGGACCAGCACCTCCCGCCGCACCTCCTCCAACAGCGTCGGATGCCGCTCGCTCAACAGCGTCAGCACGTCGTCAAGCAGGCTCTGGTACCGGTCACGCACCAGCCGCGCCACACGCAGCGCGGGGTCGCCCTCCCCCGCCTCACCCATCGCGGCCAGCAGCTCCGGGTACTTCTCGGCGATCAGGTCGGTGATCTCCTGCCGCACCTGCGGGTAGCGCTCCGAGATGGCGTCCTGCAGCAGCCGCTCGACGATGGCCGACAGGCGCGGGTAGTGTGACGCGATTAGCGTCTGAAGCTGCCGTTCGAGGCGCAGGAAGATCCCGGGATGGCGGCTCTGCAGCAGTGCGAGCAGGTCGGTGGTGAGGCCGGGGTAGCGGTTGCGGATGAAGCGCAGCATCCTGACGCGCTGGTCCGCCGTGGCCGACGAGAGCAGCGCCATCAGGTCCTCGGGCGGCGCCCCCTCCTCAGTCACCTCCTCGGCCGGCTGAGCCGGCTCCTCCGGCTCGCCGGCGGGCTCCTCGACCGTATCGGCCCATGCGATGACCGCGATCGATAGCAGCGCGCCGATCAGAAGCACTCGTCTGTGCATCAGTCGACCTGATTCTCGCTCTCCGAGAGCGCCCGCCGCATCGCGTCTGTAAAGCACACGCGGAAGCGCCCCGCGTCTTCGCCCTCCTCTACGAGCACCGGGCCCAGCTCGGAGGTCGGCGTGTCGGTCACGACCGAGAGCAGCGTGGAAGAGCTCTCCATGAGGTGGTCGGCGATGAACTTGTCCAACACCATGCGCGCCACGACGCCGGTCGCCAGCTCAGTCTCCAACTCGGAGGGTTGCGCAGGCGCGACGGCGATCACAGCGGCATCGACAGCGGTGGTTCGCGGTCCCATGGCGACGACGGTCGGCCGGGCGCTCGCGCCGCCCACCGGCGCGGCCTCCGCCACGGGGGCCGGCCCCGCCCCGACGGGCGCGAGGGCGATCTCGGGCTCGGCCTCGACGGTCGCC
>JALGUJ010000164.1 GCA_029820945.1 Candidatus Zipacnadia bacterium
ACCAACCGGCGAGGGCGCCGGTTGCACACGCTGCTTCGCCTGCGCGGCGGCCGTCCGTGCAGGTGCGTTTGCGACACGGGGCGAACAGGTGGCAGCGCAGCGAGATTGGCGTGACAGGAAGAGGGCAGTCAATGGTCAGAAACAGGCCGCTCGAGAAGCTCCGCGCAGGGCAGCCGACATTCGGCCTCGCGGTGGCGATGAAGGACCCCGTCGTGGCCGAGTACTTCGCACATAGCGGCATAGATTGGATCTGGGTGGACGAACAGCATGGCTCCCTCGGCTATGAGGCGATGGCCGGGGTGATCCAGGTCATCGGGCCCACGGGCACGGCGCCGATCGTGCGGGTGGGCTCGAACGAGTTCTTCCGCATCGGGCGTGCGCTCGACGCCGGCGCGCTGGGAGTGATCGTGCCGATGGTCAACTCCGCGGAGGATGCCGAGGCGGCGGTCTACGCGGCGAAGTACCCGCCGCGCGGCGGCCGATCCTCGGGCGGCGCGCGCCTGCAGTTCCTCGGTGATGACTACCGCGAGGTGGCGAACGACAACACGCTCGTGGCGGTCATGATCGAGACCGGGCGGGCCGTCGAGGCGGTTCCCGAGATCGCGGCCGTCGAGGGCGTTGACTGCATCTTCATCGGCCCCAGCGACCTGAGCGTGTCGCTGCAGGTCGAGCGCGGCTCGGAGGAGCACGAGGCCGCCCTGGCGGAGGTGCTCGCGCAGGCCACCGCGGCGGGGAAGCCCGCCGGCATGCCGTGCGGCAACGCGGAGGATGCGGCACGCCGGGCGGAGCAGGGCTTCATGCTGATTCACGCCGGCTCGGAGCTGGGCATGGTCCGGGACGGCATCGAGCACATGCAGCGGGTCCTGGGGATCGCCGGCGAGTGATGCCGCTCGCGGAGCGGCGAGCTACTTGGCCGCGACCGTGTGCGTCTCGTCCTGGCGCGGCATCGCCCGGCCGTTCGGGCGCACGTAGACCGCGATGAGCGCGGCCGCGGCGAGCTGTAACGCGCCCATGACGACGAACGGCCAGCGCAGGCCCGTCACCGAGGCCAACAGGCCGCCGGCCAGCGGCCCGAGGGCGAAGCCCAGGCACATCGCCGAGGTCGTTATCCCGAAGGCGCGGCCGTACATGTCGGACGAGACGTTTGACCCGATCATCGCGTTCATGACGGGACCGCCTCCGCCCGCGATGAGCCCCCAGCCGATGCGCAGGCCGAAGAGCTGTCCGGTGCTCTGAGCGATCGCGTGCGGGATGCTGAAGAGCGCCGAGCCGGCGGATGATATAACCAGGACTCGCCGGTGGCCGAGGCGGTCGCTGATGCGCCCCATGACCAGGCAGCTTATGCCCGCGGCCAGCCCACCCGCGCCCATGAGCTGGCCGGTGACCGTCGCCGCCTTCGCACCCTCGGCGATGCGCTCTACGAACAGCGGGAAGATCGGGCCCACGAACGTGACGGCGAAGGCGGTCAGGAAGAATGTGCCCAGCAGCGCGGCCAGTCCGCCTCCGCCAAAGACCTGGCGCAGGCCGTGGTTACCGGCGGCATGGTCCTCGGGCGACACGAACTCCTCATGCGCGAGAAAGAGCACGACCAGCCCCGCGACCACCCAGAGGACGCCGCAGATGTAGAACGGGATGCGGTAGCCGTAGCTGTCGGCGACCACGCCACCCAGCCATGGGCCGACCGAGTTCCCGACGATGATCGCGGTCTGCAGCAGGCCCATCGCAAAGCCGAGGTGCTTGCGCGGCGTGACGCTGGCGACGAGCGTGTTGCAGGCGGCGCCGGTGCCGGTGAGCGCGCCCTGAATGAAGCGCAGGATCACCAGGTGCCAGACGGTCTGCGACAGCCCCATGAGGGCGATCATGACCGCGCCGCCGAACATGGCGCGCTGCAGCATCAGCTTCCGGCCGTAGCGGTCCGCCAGGCTTCCCCAGATCGGCTGGAAGATGGTCAGGCTCAGGCCCGCCGCGAACATGGCCAGGCCCGCCCACGCGCTCACCAGGCGCTCATCCGCCACGCCCAACTCGCGCACGAAGAAGGGGAGGAAGGGCATGACGAAGGAGAACCCTATCGCCGCGAGCAGGTGCGCAAACCACACCGCCCAGACGGTTCGCCGCCAGCCTGACTCAAGCGAATCTTCGGCCTCGTCCGCCTCGAGGTGCTGCTGTGTCACCATCGCCGTCCATCGCCCGAGTAATGGCCCGCCCGGCAGCCGGGCGGGCCGCTTCGCACAACTGCGGGCATGATACACAGGTCGCCGACCGAAGGCAAGCGCTCACGCGCGAACGCAGAATCCGGATGCAGGGCTCGGCGGCGGGCGATCCCGCGGGGCCGGGCCGCGACACGCCGTAGTTCGCCCGCAGGCCATCCGTGCGCTAACAGCGAATTGTGCAGCGAGGGCTTCCACACGATGGGCATGAGCATATCCGGTGGCAGCCGCAACAGGGTGGGTGGGGCGCAGCAGGGGCAGGCGAACCTGTTCTGCGACATCGATGGCCGTGCGAGCCTCTCGCAGGGTGCGGAGGAGTGCGTCGTCGCGGGCAACAGCTTCGGCGTGACGCAGAACCGAGCGGAAGGGGCCATCGGGGCCTCGTGCGTCGGGCTCTCGCGGAACGCGCGGGCAAACGCCATCGCGGGGGACTACGTGCGGTAGACTACTCACCGCCCAGACGCGGCGTTGAGCCGACCGATTGACGCGAGCACGGAGGGCATGCATGAGCGAGATCGAGGTCCGCGAGTTCCAGCCCGATGACATTGAGACCTTCCACGCCCTGCACGACGCGGTCTTCCCGCCCGTGCCCTTCGAGCAAATGCGGCGCTGGATGGCGCGCGATGACGTGACTGCGGGCGTCGCGGTGCAGGACGGGCGCATCGTCGGCGAGATCCCGCTGCACGTGCGCGAGTTCGTCATCCGGCCGGGCCTGACCGCGCGTCTGGCCTTCGAGCACTCCGTCTGTGTGCAGGAGGAGATGCGCGGGCAGGGCATCGGGAGCGCCATCCAGGACGAGATCAAGCGCTTCATGCAGGGGCGCGCGGACGTGCTCAGCGTCTACCGCGGCGGCGAGCGCACAGCGGCCTACAACCACTACGACAGGAACGGCCTCAAGGACCTCTGCTACGTGAGGAGCTGGACGCTGGCGCGTCCCGCAGCGGTTGCCGCCGGGGGCCCAGAGCCACAGCCCGCCGACGCCATCCTCGCGCGTGAGGCGGAGATCATCGAGCTGTTCGAGAGCGCCTACGCTCACGCGGGCGGCTACCAGCGCCGCGCGCCCGGCTTCTACGAGACCGCGATGACGCAGCTCGAGGCGGTCGAGCTGGGCACCGAGTACCGCGTGCTCTTCGCCGGGGAGGGTGGGCGGCCCGAGGGCCACTGCATCATCGGGCTGCAGGAGGGCGGCGCGGCGGTCACGGTCATGGAGCTGGCGACGCGTGACCGCGACCCGGCGGTCGCACTGCGGCTCCTGCGCGGCGTCTGCGGAGCGGCGGTCCTGGAGGGCATGGGCGTCACGGTCGAGCTGCATGACGGGGGAGTGTACCGGCCTGTCTTCGAGGCGCTCGGCTTCGCGCCACAGCCGCGGGGCAACATGATCATGGCGACGCCGCTGGACTGGGGTCGGGTGGCGCGCGCCACCTGGCTGCCGCAGCCGGGCCTGGCCGACGCTCGGGTCGAGGTCTGGACGCCACGAGAGGAGTTCGTCGCCCATGAGCCGAACCACGGGCCGAGCCGGACTATCACCCTCGAGATGAAGCACGAGCAGGCGGCCCGCTGGCTGCTCTCGCGCCTGGACCTCGGGGCGGCGCTGGAGCGTGAGATGGTCACCTGCCGCGGCGCGCGGCCCGGTGACCGCGAAGCGCTGGCAAGGGCCATCCCCTGGACGCCCTGGGAGGTCCAGGGCATCGATCACATCTGAGCGGCGCATCACACGGAGGTGCGATCGCGGACCATGAGGATCGCAGAGATCATGCCCCAGCCCAGGCAGGTGGCTCTCTCCGAGGAGGAGACCGTCCTCGTCGATCGGAGCTGGTTCGTGGCGGAGCAGCCGGACCCCACGGGCGTCGGCGCCAGGTTCACTGACGCGTTCGGCATCGGCACCGGCGGCGGGTCGAACCGGATCGCGCTGGTGCGCGATCCGTCGCTGGCCGAGGAGGAGTACGCTCTCGAGATAGCGCCCGATCAGATCACAGTGCGGGCGGCGCGTCGGGCGGGCTTCTTGCACGCGCTGGCGACCATCCAGCAGGTGCGCGACGGGCCCGTGCTGCCGCTGGGGACCGTCCGCGACCGGCCGCGCCTGCCTCTGCGCGGGCTGCAACTGATGGTGGAGAAGATTTATCAGCTCGACGAGGAGGCGATCGTGTCGCTCATCCGCTCGGCGGCGCGGTACAAGCTCAACGCGCTGCTGATCGAGTTCGGCGACCGCTTCCCCTTCGAGGGCGAGCACCGGGTGGTGGCGTCGCCGTCGGCGCTGACGCGCCCCCAACTGCGCCGGATCGTGAACGAGGCGCGCGACCTGGGACTGGAGATCATCCCGCTCGTGCAGTGCATGGGGCACCTGGAGTACCTCCTGCAGTATGACGAGTACGCCGACATCCGCGAGGAGAAGCAGGTGCGCGCGCAGCTCTGCCCGTCCAATCCGCGCTCGCTTGAGGTGTGGACCGGCCTCGCCGAGCAGATCCTGGACCTCGTGGGGCCGTGCGAGCGCATGCACATCGGCGGCGATGAGACGCGGCAGCTCGGCACCTGCCCCCGATGCGCCGAGCGCGTCGCCGAGGCCGGCAAGGGGCGACTCTACGCCGACCACGTGAACCGTGTGTGCGAGTGGGTCGCTGAGCGCGACATCAGCCCGATCGTCTGGGACGACATCCTGTGCGCCCACCCCGAGACCATGGACCATCTGCACGAGGCCGCGCAGATCATGTACTGGGACTACTGGACCACGCAGGATCCCAGCCCGCTGCTGGTCGCGCGCTTCGCTGGCTCGGTGTGCTACGATGAGCGCTGGGACGGCGAGTGGGCGGGCGAGCTACCGGAGGTGACGCGCCGGACGCTCGATCGCTTCGCCCGGCCCATACGCATGGACGAGGACCTGACTGAGGAGTACCTGGCGATCTACGGCGAGTACCTGGGCGGGCAGTTCCCGAAATACGTTCGGGCGTTCCCGTACCTCGAGTACTACCTGGCTCGTGGGCGTACCGTGTACGGCGCGCCGACCTGTTCGGGCAACCACAGCTCCTGGCACACGCTCCCGGACATCCCGCGCCACGGCGAGAACATCAAGACCTTCGCGGACCGCTGCATCGAGGCCGACGCCGCGGGGCTGATAACGACCGCATGGTACAACCGCAGCCCTGATCTGCTCCACTTCGGCATCGCAGCCACCGCTCAGTTCACGTGGTGAGAACCGTGGAGGACCGGCTTCCACTGCAGACCGAACGTCTCGAGCTGCGCGAGTTCGAAGAGTCCGACCTGGACGCCATCCACGCCTACGCGAGTGACCCGGAGGTCGTGCGCTACATGGCGTGGGGTCCGAATACTCCCGAGCAGACGCGCGAGTTCCTACACGCCAAGCTTGCGGAGCAAAGGGGCGGGGAGCGAAGGGCTTTCGGTCTGGCAGTCGTGGAGAGGCAGTCGGGTGCGCTAATCGGCTCGGTGGGGCTGCGTCTCAACGAAAGCGGGACGCAGGCGGCGCTCGGCTACTGCTTCTCCCGGCGTGTCTGGGGGCAGGGCTACGCGACCGAGGCGGCGGGGGCGATGCTGCGCTTCGGCTTCGAGGAGCTTGGGCTGCACCGTATCCATGCGACCTGTGACCCCAGGGACGTGGCGTCCGCGCGCGTGCTCGAGAAGATCGGCATGCGCCGCGAGGGCCACTTCGTCCAGCAGAAACGGCAGAAGGGCAGATGGCGGGATTCGTACTGCTACGCGATTTTGCGTCGCGAGTGGGAGGACGGGAGCCAGCCCGTCGGCGAGCGCACACGGGCCTTCGCGGACGCTATTCGTGCCTGCACGTTGTTCAACTCCGAACGCGCACGCAGATGGAAGGGCGCTTACTTGGACATACCCGAAGGTGTCGAGGTCAGGATGGAGGTGCCCTACGGAAGCGGGGGAGATGTCGAGCTGACGACCGACCTGTTCCTGCCCCCGCGCGAGTTCACCGATCCGCGCCCCGCCATGCTCTACATCCACGGCGGCGGCTGGCGCGCCGGCTCGCCCACCCAGTTCTACCGGCACGCGGCGCGCCTGGCCGAGAAGGGCGTCGTGGGCTCCTGCTGTCGCTACCGCTTCGCGCCGGAGTTCACCTTCCCTGCGGCGGTGCACGACGTCAAGGCGGCGGTCCGCGCGCTGCGCGCCTCCGCCGAGGAGCTGAACATCGACGGGCGCCGCATCGGCGTGCTCGGCGGCTCGGCGGGCGGCCACCTGGCCGCGATCCTCGCCACCACCGCAGGCATCCCCGAGCTGGACGGCGACGCCGGCCACGCCGAGCAGCCCGGCGATGTCCAACTTGGTGTGCTGCTTAACCCGGTGACGGACATGACGGCGTTCGTTAGGGGCACGAACCTCCATCCCGCCGCGCTGCAGTTCATGGGCGCCATGCCCGAGGAGATCCCCGAAGCCTACAAGCTCGCATCCCCGCTACTGCATATCGACGCGAACACGCCGCCCTGCCTGCTGGTACATGGCGCGGCGGACACGACCGTGCCCTGCGACCAGTCGGCGATGTTCGCGGGAGCCATGAAGAGCCGCGAACTCCGAGCCGACCTCATTCTCGTGGATGGAGTCGGTCACGGCTTCTTCAACAGCGACCCGCATTACGAGGTCGTCTACTCCGAGATCGAGAGCTTCGTGCTGGAGGTTCTCAGTCCATGAAGGAAGGCGGCCGAGCGGTGGCGCGGGGAACGGAGCGGTGGCCCGCTCGGTCGTGCTCGAACCCCTGAGGGGCTTCGGGCCTGCAGGCTGGTCTTAGCTTCCGCTGGGCTGCGGGGCCTTGATCGGGGCGCACTTGCCGCACATGAGCAGCCTGGCGTTCCAGCAGTCGTCGCAGACCCAGGCGCCGCAGCGCGGGCACAGATGCAGGCACTCCTTGACCTCGGCCACAGCGGCCCGGAGGGCCGCGTCGTGGGCCGGACCTTCAGACCCGGAGCCGCTCTCCGCCTTGACGCTCTGCGCATCGCCGTTGAGGAGCCCCTCGACCGCGTCCATCAGAGTCCTGTCAGACTCCGGGCCGCGCGGCTGGAAGGAACTCACCTCCGGTGCCCCGCAGTGCTCGCAATAGAATTTGAACTGGAAGCCGGCCCTGGTGCTCAAGTCCTCGCACTCGCTGATCAGTGACTCGTCCGACATCTGGTCTGCCACCCGTTCCCGTGAAGTCTGCAATCAAAGCCGGCGGTTGCCTGATGCTTCACGTTCTCATTCACCGGCGCCTGTTGGCGCCCTGTCCCATTATATCAGACGCGAGCGCCAATGTGCAGGGTCGTCGTGCACGACCCGCTGGCGCAGTCCGTCCCGCGCGGCTCTCAGCGAGGGCAGGACTCCCGCCAGGACCCTGTAGGCCTCGTCGTCCTCGCCTCCGAAGATCGGCTGCCGGCGGAAGCCGACCTCCGTCCAGGCCCGCACCGCATCATCCGCGCTCTCGAACACGTAGCTGGCGTGATCGGCCTCCGATAGCAGCTCGTACAGCTCGCCCCGCACTACCGGGCACAGCGTCGCCAGCCGCAGCCCGGCCTCGTCGGCGCTGATGACCAGACGCTCGACCAGATGGGCCTCCCGGAGTACAGCCCAGTAGTCGCGGCGCTCCTCATGTACCAGATCGGCCGCCTCGTCGATCTGCCGAAGCTGCGCCTCGGACGGCCGGAACGGCACATGCCGACGCATGCTCCCGGACGCCGCGGCGCCAGACCACGGCAGGCCCGCCGCCTCCAGGGCCTCGCCGAAGCTTCGCCGTGCATTCTCGATGCGCAGTGCCGCCTCCTCCCCGATCTCCGAGGTCAGCCGCCGCAGTCCCTCTACCCGGCTCTCGCCGAAGGGCCCCCTCAGCACCAGCGCGTAGCTTCCAGCGTCGAACTCCGCTGCGTCCAGCTCCCCGTAGAGCCGCGCGAAGCACATCCCCTCGTCCGGTACCCAGCGCAGCCCGTCGTCGTAACGGAAGAGCAGACCCGCATTGCCGCCCGCGGCCTCCGTCACCTCCCGCGGCAGCTCCCCCGGTGGCGACATCAGCGCCGCCAGGGCGTCGGCCCTGCAGTGGCGTAGCGCCAGGACCAGTTCGTCGGTGCGCCGGGCGAAGCGGGTCAGGACCATAGAGCCGCGGCCCAGCGCGCGTCTGAGCCCGATCGTGTAGTCCTCGCGCTCCACCCGCTCGATTTCGTGCGCGGGCCATTGCGCGACCGTGCCCTCGCCGGCGGTGAGGGTCAGGCCCTCCGGGGCGACCTCGACCTCACAGGCGCCGGTCAGGTCGCCCATCTGCACCCGGCCGGCGGCGCGCACCGCAGCCCGGTCAGACAAGCTGCTCACCGCACTCGGAGCAGAACCCGGCATCGGCCGGGTTCTCCGCGCCGCACCTGGGGCACTGCACCACGGCCACCAGCGGTTTGCCGCACTCATTGCAGAACTTGCCGCCTTCGACCTTCGCCCCGCAGTGCGGGCAGATTACCACGGCCTCGTCCTGCACATTGATCTCCGACGCGTAGTCGGTCTCGTCCACCCGTTCCTGGAGCTGGTCGAGCCGCCGCTGCTGCTGCATGGCGGCCAGCTCCTCCTGCGTGTCGGGCGCGCACTCCTCGCACAGCGAGACGCGCTCGTTCCAGCATTCGTCACAGACCCACTCGCCGCAG
>JALGUJ010000165.1 GCA_029820945.1 Candidatus Zipacnadia bacterium
GCGACCTTCAACCTCGATCCGGCGGACGTCGAGGCGCGCATGACCGACAACACGCGCGCGATCCTCGCGGTCCACATGAACGGGCTGTCGGCGTTCATGGACGAGCTGGAGGCCATCACCGAGGCCCATCCGCACCCCAGGCACGGGCCGCCGAAGGTCATCGGCGACGCCGCACGCGGGTGCGGAGCGGAATACCAGGGCACCAAGGTGGGGAAGCTGGGCTGGATGAACGTGTTCAGCTTCCAGACCTCCAAGAACATGACCACGCTCGGCGAGGGCGGCATGATCACGACCGATGACGCGGCGGTCGCCGAGCGCGCCCGCCAGATCCGCGCCTTCGGCACCGGCCAGCAGCAATGGGGCACCAACTACCGCATGACCCGACCGCAGGCGGCGGTGGGGCTCGTGCAACTGCGGCGCCTCGACGAGATGAACGAGCGGCGGCGAGACCGCGCGCACCGCATGACCGAGCTGCTGGCGGACATCGAGGAGCTGACGCTGCCCACCGAGCCGGAGGGCTGCTACCACGTCTACTACGGCTACACGATCATGGTGCCGGAGGAGTGGGCGGGCGAGCGCCGCCAGAGGCTCATGGACTGGCTGATGGACGAGCGCGGCGTGGGCACGGTGGTCATGAACAATGCGACCTGGAAGCAGGACAAGCTGATCGCGTCGCTCGGCTACGGGCCCGACGACGCGCCGAAGAGCGACGTGATCGGCGACCGGCTGTTCTGCCTCGGCTTGCACCCGCTGATGACCGACGACGACCTGGCGTACATCGCCGACGCCATGGCCGAGGGCGTGGCGCTGATCGCGAGTGGAATGCCGGACGCGTGAGGTGACTTCGATGCCGCTTCGCTGGGCAATCGCAGGATGCGGGGACATCGCGAACAAGCGCGTGGCCCCCGCGATGGTCGAGGATCCGAACTCCGAGATGCTCGCGTTCTTCTCGAACACCGCCGAGCGCGCGGAGGAGATGCGAGAGCGCTTCGGCGCGCAGCGGGCCTACTCCGACCTCGCGGCCCTGCTGGCCGACGGCGAGGTGGATGCGGTCTACATCGCCAGCCCCCACCCGCGCCACTGCGAGGAGACCGTGGCCGCCGCGGAGGCGGGCAAGCACGTACTGTGCGAGAAGCCCATGGCGGTGACCACCGGGGAGTGCCGGCGGATGATCGAGGCCTGCCGCGACAACGGCGTCGCGCTGGCCATCGCCTACTACCGGCGCTGGTACCCCAAGGCGCGCGCGATCAAGCGGCTGATCGGCGAGGGCGCGATCGGCACGCCGGTGCGCGCCCGCATCCGCATCGGGGGGCGCTGGTCGCTGCCCGAGGACGACTGGAAGCACTGGCGCGTGACGGCGCCGGCGGGCGGCGGAGCGTTGATGGACGTGGGCAGCCACCGGCTCGACCTGATCTGCTACTGGCTGGGCGAGCCCGGCCGCGTCGCGGGCCTCACCAGCCGGCTGGTCATGGACTTCGAAGTGCCGGACACCGAGACGCTGATCTGCGAGATGGCCGGCGGTGTCCACCTCACCTGCGAGTGCCAGTGGAACGTGGCAGTTGGCTCCGACGAGATGGAGATCCATGGGACCGACGGCTCGATCATCGCCACGCCCTTCGATGGTGACGCGCTGACGCTGAGAACGCGCGAGGGCGAGACGCCGATCGAGCTGGAGCCCAAGTCGCACAACGTGCACCTGCCGCTGGTGGCCTCCTTCGCCGAGCGCGTGGGCGCGGGCCAGCCGCCGGAGTTCGACGGCGTGGATGGCATGCAGGCCAGCCGCATCATCACCGCCGCCTACCGCAGCGCCCGGAGCGGGCGGTGGGAGGCGGCCTGACAGCCGGAGGGACGCTCCAACGGGCTATGGGAGCGGATTGACATGGCAAGGCGAGTCCGACGTGCTAGTCGGTTGGACCTGGGTGCCTGGGAATGCATTGCGTGTATACTGCTCGCGGGTGTCACTGGTTGCGTCATCGGTTGGCTGGTGGGGAGGAACTCCGGGGGTGAGGAAGGCACAGAGAGTACGGCCCCAAGCCGAGTCGAGCGATCCACAACTGCAACACCCGCAGAATCGACTGGAAATGCCAGTACGCAAGCCGCTCAACGGGCTGACACAGGGCATTCTACAGCTTCCGCTAGAGCTACCGGAGCGTTGCCGTATTGCTCCCCCAGCAGACTGGTGGCTCAGTATCGTGAACTCCACAGCGAGAACGCAGTGGCAGCGCAAGAACGCTTCGAGGGTGTTCGGGTCAGAGTTCAGGGGTACGTGGTAGACGTCGGGGTCAGCGAATGGATAATGGGGCCCACCGAGTACATTGTAGACATGGCCTCGGCGAGCGCAGCTAGCGGTTGGGGCGACGCGTTGACCTGTCGGTTTGATGCATCCCATAAGAGTGCTGTTCAGCAACTCAGGAACTCTCAGAGGTGCCGTATCGAGGGGGTGATCGAAGTCGACGCGCAATGGGGGGGCATTTGGCTTGACGACTGCAGATTTGTCCCATGAGATCAGTTAGTCTCTCCGTGAGAGGTGGGAGATCATGCCGGAAATCAGGAATGTCGACTTCGCGCGCGTCCGAGAAGACGAACTCAAAGCAGCCGCTCTGAAAGCTCTCAAGCGCCATTTCGCTGACTGCACACCAGTTCCTGGGCGGTACATCCGCTTTGAGCACAGCAACCTCCATTGGGTGGCCACTCTGATCGGGAGTCAGGGTGCCATGGAGGTACGCTTCCCCGGTCCACAGGATTGTGTTCTCGTGTACCCTGCTAGCATTCCGCCCATGGGCTCTGAAGAACAGCGGCAAGTAGAGGACGGCCTCGGAGCGCTCCGCGAAGCTCTCCAGGGGCCCCAGGATTCGCGTATTAGCGACATGCTCGATCTGCTGTTCTCCAAGGCAGGTTGGTCAGACAAACTGGACGCGGACGAACTCAAGCTTGTCATGGACTGAGACTCGAGTTCGTCGCGTATGGAGCAGACCGGTGATCGAGGAGAGCAAGCTGCGGGTCCCCGGCGAGTTCGATGTGGTCGCCTGCGACCTCCCCGACTTCGTCGGCGACTGGCGCCGGATGCAGTACGGCGACCCCGACGACGAGCGCATCGCGCTGCTCCGCGACGAGTTCGCGCTCGATGAGGTCATCGCGGGCTGCGGGAGTGAGTTCGGGGCGCTGCTGGCCCTCAAGCGCTGGGTGCGGAGCCGCTGGGACCACGGGTGGTCGTACAGCTACCGGACGGTTGAGGACGCCCTCGACATCCTCCGCGAGGCCGCGCGGGGCGAGCAGTTCAACTGCGGGCACTACGCGACCGTCTTCGTGGGCTGCGCCACTGCGCTGGGCCTGCCCGCGCGCCGGGTCGGCCTGGGGCTGGCGGACTGCAGCTTCCCACGCGGACATGACGTGGGCAACGTCGGCCACTGCGTGCCGGAGGCGTGGAGCAACGAGCACCGCAAGTGGGTCGTCCTCGACCCCGACGTGAACCTGCACTACGAGCGCGCCGGCGTGCCACTCAGCGCGTTGGAGGTACATGACGCATGGCTGGGCGGCGAGGCGGAGGAGGTCGTCGCGGTCCCGGATGAGCCCGCGTTCGTGGTGCCGGCGGGCGACACGGTAGCGATCCTGGGCGACCTGTTCCCGGAGTGCCGGGGGTTCGACGATGAGGCGGTGCGGCTGAAGTTCGAGCGTTTCTCCCGCCGCGACGTGATGGACTACTACGCGCGGGTGCGCATCAACGGGTGGGAGTGGGTGGATGAGCGCCGACCGCCGACCTTTGTGCGGCACTTCGCGCCGGCGGGTCACGCGCGCTTCACCTCCTACCGGCCGGACATGTACTGGTCGCTGAACGCCGTCAGGATAGGCGCCGAGCCGTCGTGGGACGATGAGGGCGCCTCGCTGCGCATCACCCTCGAGCACTGCATGCCCTGGTTCGATCGCTACGAGGCGCGCGTGGACGGGGGGGCCTGGCGGCAGTGCGACGAGAGCTTCGACTGGCCCATGCGCGAGGGCGTCAACGTGCTGGAGTGCCGCGCGGTGAACCGCCGCGCACGACCGGGCATCGTCAGCCGCATCGAGGTCGCCTACGCGCGCCCGGTGTGGTGAGAGGCGCGGGCCGACTTCGGCGCGAATACGCGACATTCGCACCTCGGGCGGCCCCTGCTTGCGGCTCACTTGGCGTGAGGGCAGGGGAGGGAGCCGGCCGGGTCGTGTGTCGTGAGGAGGGGCCGCTCCGAGCGACGCCGCTCTTTGCGGCGCGACGAGTGAGGCCCTGCGGGCGGAGCGAGCCGGGGGCTCAGCTTCCATGCCGGCCCCGCATGACAGGGGCAACCGCGGGCAGGCAGAGACCCAGTCAACCGAGCCGCCAGAGGAGGCACGATGATGCACCCGGACCCGCGACCGTGTGAGAAGGACCGCGAGCACCTCTACTTCTGCTACTTCGTGGACTGCCAGACGCCGAAGAAGCCCGGCGGGTCGCCCACCCAGACCTGGGAGGTCGCCGAGAGGGCCGTGCGGGGCATGGCGGAGGTCTTCGCCGAGCGGGGGCTGATCCACGCGCTGGGCTTCTGCTCGGAGCCCGAGGTGGCGCGCAGACAGCCGGCGCTGTTCCAGGAGATGCGTGACCTCGGCGCGTGGCTGGCACTGCACTTCCAGGTGCGCGGCTACCGGCCCGCCGGCGCGACCGAAGACTACGACTGGGAGCGCCCGCTGACCGACTTCGCCTACGAGGAGCAGAAGGCGGTCATCACCATCGCCAAGGACGAGTGGGAGCAGGCCATCGGGCGGTCGGTCGAGGACTTCGGGGCGTGCTGCGCGCAGGCGAATGACTACACCTTCCCGATCCTCGCCGAGCTGGGCTTCCGCCAGTGCTACTGCTCGGCGCCGGGCCGCTACAACGCGGCGGCCGGGCAGTGCTGGTGGGGCGCCTTCCCCCACTCGCATCACGCGTCGAGCCGATCGCGCCTCGTCTGCGGCGAGCTGGACCTGTACGAGCTTCCCCTCAACCGCACGCTGGAGCCGGTGGAGACCGCGCCCGGCGTCTGGTACGTCAACGACCTGCGCGCCGAGCGCGAGTGGAGCTTCGACGAGGCCATGTCGATCGCCGAGGCCAGCGTCAACGACATGATCATGCGCGAGCACCCCATCCTGTATCTGCACGTGCCCACGCACAACACCTGGGACGCCACCGATGAATCCCACCCGCGGCGGTCGGCGGTCGAGACCACCATCGACGTGGCCTACGCCCTCGCCGAGAGGCTCGACCTGGAGCTGGTGCCCGCCACCATGAGGGACATGCACGAGCGCGCCGACGAGCTGGGGGCGTACTGAGGAGCGGGTGCAGGATGAGCGCCGCTGCGCCGATGCTGCTGCTGACCGCGCCCGACGAGAAGCTGCCCTTCGACGCCTACCTCAACGAGGTCCTGCGCTCTGAGGGCTGGCGCCTGCACGAGCACCGGCGCGCGGAGAGCGCCATGAGCGCCGCCGACCTGGCCGGCTTCCCCCTGGTCATCATCTCCCGCGGGGCGGCAGAGCGCATCGGCGCCGACGAGGTGCAGCGGTACCTCTCCGCCGGGGGGCGAGTCATCGCCTTCCGACCGCCCTGCGAGTGGGGGCCGCTGTTCGGACTGGCACCGCGCGCCGCTGAGACCTACGCGACCGTCCGCGACGCCTACCTCCAGGTCCGCAGCGAGCATGCGTGGCTGGGCGGCTTCCCCGCGCTGGACCTGCAGCTCTACGGCGAGGCCGACGTCTATGAGGTGGACGGGGCGCAGCCGCTGGCGTGGCTCGCCGGGCAGCGCGGGCAGGCCACGGCCTTCCCGGCGGTGGCCCTGGCCCGCGGCGGCAACGGGGCCGGAGTGATGTTCGCCTTCGACCTGGCCGAGTGCATGGTGCTGCACCATCAGGGCCGGATCGCGAACGCCAGCAACGGGCCGGACCCGGACGCCAACCGCGACGGCAAGTTCACCGCCGACGACCTGTTCGAGGGCATGCGCGACTTCGGCCTCCGGCACGTCCCGCAGGCCGACGTGCTCCAGGACCTGCTGACGCGCGTGATCCTCGGGCTGACGTCACGGGTGGCGCCTCTGCCCCGGCTGTGGCACTTCCCCGACGCGGCGCCGGGACTGCTGCTGGTCGATGGCGACGGCGATGGCATGAATCGTGATGACCTCCACGCCACGCTGCACATCTGCGATCGCCACGACGCGCGCTTCACCTTCTTCCTGATGGACGAGCAGATCGCGGCCTTCGAGCCCAGCGAGGTGCGGGCGATCCGCGAGCGCGGCCACGCCTTCGGCCCGCACCCCCGGGCCTCACTGCGGCCGACGGTGCAGGAGTGGAGCGACGCGGTGGCGCGCATCTGCCGCGACTTCCGGCAGCGCTTCGGCTTCGCGCCCGAGAGCGTTCGCATGCACTCGTGCATCCTCCCGGGCTGGGACGAGGCTCCGCGCGCACTCGTCGAGTGCGGCCTGCACCTGGACACCAGCTACCTAGAGGGCTATCGCTTCCAGTCGGGGTTCCTCAACGGCAGCGCTCTCCCCGCCCGCTTCGTGGACCGTGAGGGCCGCGTGCTCGACTGCTCGCAGCAGTCAACGGTGCTGGGCGATGACACGCTCGTGACCCCGAAGACCATGCTCCCCCCGAAGTCGGAGGAGGAGTGCATCGACCTGTCGCTGCGGCTCATGCAAGAGCTGGCCCAGCTCTACCATGGGGTCTTCCACCCGTACTTCCACCCGATCAACGTGGGCGGCCGGGGGCGGATGCACACGGCGCGCTGGCTCGATGAGGTGCTCACCGAGGGGCGCCGGCTGGGGCTTCCGTCACCGAGCTGTGATGAGTGGCTGCACTTCAACGAGGGGCGGCGCGCGGCGCAGATCGAGCGCGTTACCTGGGATCCGGGCCTCGGCGAGCTTCGCTTCCGGATTCAGGGCGGCCTGCCGATCCGGGGCCTGACGGTCCTCCTGCCCCGCCACGCGGGCTCTGCCCCTGAGCATGCGACCATCGGCGGCGACCCCTCAGACCTGTGCCCGGTCGCGCATGAGCGGCTGGGGTGGACGGCGATGCAGTTGGATCTGACGCCGGACGCGGGGACGCAGGTCTCGGTCTCCTATGCGCCGCGGTGAGACGGCGGCTCTACCACGATCGCCCAATCCGTTCAGCACGGCGGGGATGCGCACCCCGGCCGTGCTGGAAGTGCGGCACGGCGCCTGTAGCAACGGCGGGCCGCGAGACCGCGAGCGCCCCGGCCGGCACCGGCTTCCAGGAGGGTTTGAGGTGCGGGCGCTTGCATTGACCATGCTGCTGCTCACCGTGGCAACGACCGCGCCGCGCGCTCGGGCGCAGGGCGATGACGCGTTCGAGCGCCAGCGGCGGGAGATGCTCGATCGCGAGCGTCGCGTAATACTCAACAACGACGGCGGCGATGCAGTCGTCAAGGCAAGAGAGCCCACGCGCGAGGGCATGCTCACCGCCCGCACTATCGGCCTCGAAGACACCCACGTGGACACCATCTTCTACTGCACCAACCGGGGCACGTTCTCGCGCCACACCCATCGCTCCGAGGTCTCGGAGACCTTCATGCGCACGGATGGCCGCTACGAGCGCAACGTCGTCCCCGCGCTGCTCGAGCAGGGCACCGACCCGCTGCAGGTGATGATCGACTGGTGCCGCGAGAACGACGTAGAGATCTTCTGGTCGGAGCGCATGAACGACGGGCATGATGCCGGGCGCCCGGACATGGTCTCCGAGTGGAAGCGGCAGCACCCCGAGTGCCTGGTGGGCAGCGAGGACGACCGCCCTCCGCATGGGGCGTGGTCGCAGGTGGACTACAGCCACGACGCGGTGCGCGAGCAGATGCTGCGCATCATCGAGGAGGTCTGCCGCAACTACGACATCGACGGGATCGAGATGGACTTCTTCCGCCACCCGTGCTACTTCCGCAGCGTTGCGTGGGGCGGGCACGCGACCGAGGAGGAAGTCGCGACCATGACGGCCTTCGTCCGCCGCGTGCGCGAGATTGCCGAGCGCGAGGGCCGCGAGCGTGGGAGGCCGATACTCCTCGCCGTGCGCGTGCCCGACTCGGTGCCGCCGGCGCTCGCGATGGGCCTCGATCTCGAGGCCTGGCTGTCCGAGGGCCTGGTGGACCTCATGACGGGCAGCGGGTACTTCCGGATGAACCCGTGGGAGTACCTCGCGGAGCTGGGCCATCGGCACGGCGTGAAGGTCTACGCGTGCCTCAGCGATGCGCGGGTGCAGGAGCACGCCTCAACGTTTACCCGGCGGGCGCAGGACAGCTACCGGGCGCGCGCATCGCGAGCCTGGCACGCAGGCGTGGACGGGATCTACCTGTTCAACATGTTCAACCCGGAAATGCGCTTTCTGCACGAGATCGGCGAGCCCGAGGTCCTCGCGGGTCTGGACAAGACCTACTTCGCCACCGTGTGCGGCGCGGAGGGCCGGTCCTACGGCAGCCCGGACTACTGGATCGCCGGGGGCAGTCAGTGGCGCAACACGCCGGTGCTGACACCCGAGGATCCGCTCCCGCTCAGCGCGGGCGACAGCCACACGGTGCCGCTACATGTCGGCGATGACCTCTCCGCCATGCGCGAGTAAGGCCTTGAGCCTGAGGCGGCCTGTCATCTGATGGCTCGCG